>JAHDBK010000058.1 GCA_020630455.1 Saprospiraceae bacterium | reverse complement strand
GTTTATTGTCATCATATATCGATGGCACAAAGAGGTATACCAAG
This sequence comes from Saprospiraceae bacterium, assembly GCA_020630455.1. Lineage (GTDB taxonomy): Bacteria > Bacteroidota > Bacteroidia > Chitinophagales > Saprospiraceae > JAHDCE01. The sequence goes on along the minus strand of JAHDBK010000058.1, from coordinate 12,083 downwards.
AGGAGATGAAGATGGAATCGTTATAGAAAAAGACACCAGTTCGAAACCTTTAAGAGGCATTTTAATTGCTCCTGATAGTTTTTCCATTCAAGTATATCATGCACAACAACCCGAAAAACTATACCCCTACCCAGATAGTTTACTAGGAAATGAGTTTCAAAGTATAGATTTAAATAGAAAAGGAAACGTCGACTATGCTCATCTTGGAAGTTTAGGGACACCTGCTAAAGCTATTTTTTTTGATATCGAAGAACAAAGAGGCACTTCAATTGGATTCCATCAATTTGATTTATATATTCGTCCTCTTGAAAAAATTCGATATTTTACGGTAAATCGTACATTTACTGACGCTGCTTATGCCCAAAGAACAACGCAAAAAGATTTTATATTTAAAACATTATTCACTCGGCAATTCAATCCCAAATGGAACTTGACCGTTGATTATGATAGAATTAGTCATATTGGTTTTTACAAAAATCAAAAATCTAGGCATACTGCTTTAACCGTAAATTCGGCTTTTACCCCTAATGATTTTTATCAGTCTTATATTTCTTATTCATATAATGACATACAACAACAAGATAATGGAGGGATAAGCGACGTATCTTTCTTTGAAGATCCATTTTATTTAAATGACCGCTCCAATATACCTGTTCAGTTGAATACAGCTGAAACACGGAATGAATCTCATATATTGGCATATACACAATATATTGATTTATTAAATTTAAAAAATAAAAAACAAAAAATAAAAAACCTCAATACTCCTCAAGACAGTATTCCAAGAGATAGTACTTTTAATCGTTCTACTTTGCCAAGAGATTCTATGCCTTCCCTAATCCCTAAAAATACAAAAGTAAATAATAAAAGACATCTCACAATAGGACATCAAATTCAGTTTAAACCTCATCAATACTTGTTTTTTGATACAAATCTTGATGCGGATTCTATCTATTATCAAGATTTACAAGTAGACCAAAGAGGCTTGAGGCATTTTATACGTGGAAACTTATTAGAAAATATGTTTAAGATTTCTACTTACCAACTCAAAGAGGATGGAAAAGAAGCAAGAGATAAATTTGATGTCGGAATAGTTCATTCTTTTCATTCTATTCATCAAGAACCAAGAGATACTAACATACATTCCCTTTTTCTTTTTGGCGAATGGGAGTTGAACATATCCAAGTGGTTACAATTGAAAAATAAAGCTCATTATGGAATTGGTGATAATACTAATGAATATTTAGTTCAAGCACAATTATTATTGAATTTCAATCAATGGGGACGTTTTGATGCTTCTTTTTTAAATCAAAGATATGCAGCAGACCTATTACACAGTCGTATGAATATTTCATTTAGAGATATTTATCAAAGCAATTTTCAAAAACCCATTACTACTTCCATAAAAGCTGCTTACCATTTACCTAAAACATTCACGACTATTGCTGCTTCTTATCACTTATTGAATAATTATATTTATTATAATGAAAATAAAATAGCAACACAAGCAAATATAGCTGTTAATGTTTTACAATTTCAAATAAGGCAAGACCTTCATCACAAATGGCTGCATTGGGAGAATACGGGAACTATTCAATTTACCAATGAGGATTTTATAAGACTTCCTCGATGGACCGTCAAAAGTAGTTTGTATGCGAAGGGAAAAGTTTTTAAAGGCGTCATGTTGAGTAGGCTTGGTTTTGATTTTAGAATGAATGCTTCTTATTTTGCAGATGCATATATGCCTTTGATTGGTCAATTTCATCAGCAAAACATAGACAATATAAAGATGTATCCAGCCTTAGATTTATTTTTGAGTTTTAAAGTACAAACGTTAAGGGCATTTTTCAAATTAGAAAACATAACAGATTGGTTTGTCAAAGATATTTATTATTTGACACCTAATCATCCCATGCCACATGTACACTTCAATTTCGGCTTAACTTGGCGATTTATAGATTAATTTTCTTTAAAAGCCATTCTCTTTCTGCTAGGTTATCTTTTTTCTCAATTTCCATTATTATCTTATTCTACTCCATTATCTCTATGCCTTTTTCATTTTCAATTACCATTGAAGGCGTACCATTAAAATTAGTAACTTTGCCTTTAACAATAATAACTTTTCCTTTGAGATGCTCATGTGGTTCGTAGGTAAAATTAGTTAATCTATCCTTGAATATAGATACTGTAAATACTTGATTGGGAAAGCTTTTATCTAGATTTAAAAAGACGTTTCCTTTAGAAGATAATTTAGTAGAAACTACAGTACCCATTACTTTGATTTCTCTGCCCTTCCCTACTTGCTTTTTAGCCATCGATGTATTATAACACTTATTAGGTAATTCAGTCAAAGGAATAGGCAAAACATCTTGTTGTTCTCGAATAGAAAGAAAAGGAATAGGGTCTGCTTGTTTTTCCAATACATTTTCTTTTAAATCATCCAAATTATGATAAAAATCAAAACCTGTTAATGCTTCTACCTCATCAATACTCACTGCAAAGTTTTCTATTGGTTCTTCTATTTCTCTATTAGGCATCAAAAATGCAATAGCTCTTTGATATTTCATATCAATAGCTACTTTAAAATATTGTTCGGGAATACTCAAATTATTTGTTGCTCTAGGAACGGTTGGCAAGCCATCTTTCAATACGGGCCCTGTTACTACATATAATTCTGTATCGGGATGTCTATAAATATACGCTCTAAAAGCATCTTCAAGTTTTGCCCATTGACCTCTATTAAATTCAGGACGCATAGGAGACATATTAGAATAATAATAACTTTCGGATAATGCTTGTGCTGACCAAGAAAAATCAGCAGAAGGAGCTAAATGTCCCCTATCATATCCAAATCCATCATATTCAAAAGTACCATCTTCTTGTTCATATTTTAAAAAATAATCTTTTTCAACTGCTGTTCCTGTTTTAACTTTTTCATCTTCTCTAAAATCATTACTTCTGCCGTGAGCACTATTTCTAATATCTGAGGTAATAATATGAGCGACCCACTTTGCTTGTTCATGCTCTTCTGAATAGACTAAAGACATCGCACTATGTTCAATTACTTCATCTCCTGATTCTAATTTAGGCAATGCCCAATTTTTTAGGTTTTGTCTCAATTGTTCCAATTTCAATTCCTCCATTTCGCTTTCAAGACGACTCAACATCTTTTGATAGTATTCTATCGAATCTTTCTTAATCGAAATCTTTTTTTCTACATCTTGGGCAAAGAGTCCAACTATTCCTAAAAAACATAAACTAATTGTAATAATATATTTCATAATTCTTATTTTTTTGTGAAGTTAATTATTTAATTAATAAAAATATAGAAATTCAAACCATCAAATACTATTGAATACCCTCCTTCATTAAAAACAATACTTTCTATAAAAGAATTATTGACACAGACTCCTTCTATTTCTTTTACCTTACCTCTTTTAGAAGCACTATAGTTACTTCCATAATATTCAATATCAATATTACCAATCTCTTTAACTTTACCTACATAGGCTTCATCATAGCCACTATTATAATATTCAATATCTAAATCATCAATTTCTTTTACTTTACCTATATAGGCTTCATCATAGCCGCTATTATAATACCTTATATCTATATCGTCAATCTCTTTTACTTTACCCACATAGGATTCATCATAACCACTATTATAATACCTTATATCTATATCATCAATCTCTTTAATCTTCCCTATATATGCATTATCATAACCACTATTATAATATCTAATATCCATATCATCAATTTCCTTAACTTTACCTTTATATGCATCATCGTAACCACTATTGTAATACCTTATATCTATATCATTAATTTCTTTTACTTTCCCCTCATATGCATCATCGTAACCACTATTATAATATTCAATTTCTATATTACCTACTTCTTTAACCTTACCTTCATAGGCATCGTCATAAGCACAATTATAGTATTCAATATCTATATTACCTATTTCCTTAATCTTACCTTCTATACAATCATCATAAGAACTACTATAATAATCAATATCTATATTTTCATCGCCTCCTAAATAAACAACTTGAGTGGCATCCTCCAAATCGATATAAATATTATCTTTTAAATGGTATAAATCAGCAAATGGATTATTATCATCGTTAAAACCTTTTATATAATCGCCAAACTTTGCACATAGGATGATAGAGCCATTGTCTAAATTAGATGATTGTGGCGGGGAATAGAATATTATTCCAAGGAATAAGAAGAAAAAAGTGTAATTGTTAATCATATCTTTTATTTTTAATTATTTTAAAACAATTAAAAATAAAAAATAAAAAACAATAACTGTTTAGATAAAATGGGAATTAAAACAAATTTAACAAGGCTTTATATTTTTATTTTATTGTATAAAAATAAAGAAAACTCTTTATTTTCTAATATATTTTTGAATAATTTGATTACCGTCAACATCTTTAGATAGAATAAGAGTACTTCCTTTTTTTTGAACACCTATAGAAACAACAGTCCCATCACAGACCTCTATCCAATTAGACAAATTATTAGATTGTGCATATAAAATGCAATAACTTGAATTATCATTTACTTCATCAGAATAGGTCATCGGATTAAATGTAAGGACTTCATAATGACTAATACCTATTCTATTCCCCTTAAAACCATTAGTAGTATATTCTTCCTTTTTAATTTCTATATTTATTTTTTCTTGAAATTCATCAGGATTAAATTTCACCATAGAAGTATCTGTTTTTTCCATGACCATCACCCACTCTCCTTGTAATTTTTTTAGCTTTTTATCTGTAGAAATTACTTGTGGAGCACAAGCATATTGTATTAGTAATAAAAAAGGTATCACTACTTTTAATAAAAACTTAGATTGCTTCATAATATTTAATTTTTGGTCATACCTTAACTTCTCTCCTCCCAAACCATGCATAGTCTTACAATAGTTTCAACTGCCTTTTCCATATCCCTAACACCTACATATTCCTGCTTAGAATGGAAAGCCATCTCACCTGTAAAAATATTAGGACAAGGCAAGCCCATGAATGATAATCTAGAACCATCTGTTCCTCCTCTTATGGGTTTTGTTTGTGGTTCTACACCACACCTCCTTATAGCTTCTTTTGCATATTCCATTACTTGTGGATGCTGATCAAGCACCTCTTTCATGTTACGATATTGTTCTGTAACTGTAAATTCATAAGAAGAATTAGGATATTTTTTGATTATTTTTTTCACAATAGTTTCCAACTCTTCTTCTAGGCGATGTAATCCTTCAGTAGTAAAATCTCTTATGATGAAGGTCAATTCAGCTTCTTCAAGTACGCCTCCCATTCTTACAGGATGAACAAAGCCTTCTTTTTCAGCAGTCGCCTCAGGACAAATCCTATTTTTTGGTAATTCGGATAAAATTTCCCCTGCTATTTTCATAGCGTTTTCCATCTTGTCTTTGGCATAGCCAGGATGTACAGATACTCCATGAATTTTGATATGAACACCATCTGCAGAAAAAGTTTCATCTTCAACATAACCCAAAGGGCCGCTATCCATTGTATAACCAAAATCCGCAGCTAATTTTTTCATATCTACCTTATCTACTCCTCTTCCTATTTCTTCATCTGGAGTAAATAAAATACGGATAGCACCGTGCTTGACATCTGGATGCGTCATTAAAAAATGAGCTGCATCCATTATTTCAGCAACGCCTGCTTTATCATCTGCTCCAAGTAATGTCGTTCCGCTTGCCGTTATAATATCGCTACCCACTAAATCTTTCAAATAAGGGTGATCATTCGGGCTGACGACAACGGTCTGATCATCGGGGAGTACTATATCTTGACCTTGATAGTTTTTGTGTATTATTGGTTTCACATCTTTTCCACTACAATCTGGAGCTGTATCCATGTGTGAACAAAAACAGATTACAGGGACTTCCTTAGTTGTATTGCTAGGAATTGTAGCATAAACATATCCATACTCATCCATATGGGCATCTTCAATACCCATTTCCAATAATTCTTCTACGAGTACTTTTCCTAGATTTTTTTGTTTTTCAGTTGAAGGAAATGATGTTGATAAAGGGTCTGATTGTGTATCTATTTGTACATATTTACAAAAACGTTCTACTACTGTGTGCTTAATATTCATGATTTTTATTTTACGTCTATTCGATATTCAGCAAATTTATCATTTTTTTAGCATTTTCAACATTTGAAAAAGTAGTATTTAAAATATTTTTTCTTTGTTCAATGTTTTCAGCAGTAAAATTCACCTTCATTAATTGTTGAATTCGTTGGGGTATTTTTTTATATTCATTTTGAATAATACACATTTTTTCTAAACCTGTATTTCCTACCATTTTATCATTAGCCATTACAAATCTGCCTCTATATAATGCATTAATCAATTTGAGTTTCATGCCTGCAGATTGCTTTGCCATCAATAAATGTATATGGGCATTCTGTATCAACACATTCATTGTTTCATCAGAAACATTCGCTTGTAAATTAATATTAGCATAATTTTCTATGATTTTAATTAAATGCTCTCGTGGATTTCTTCCTGCCACTACAAATGATATTTCAGGTAAATTATAAAAAACATTCTTTATTAATTCTATAACAATTTCTTCATTTTCTAATATACTTAAATCACCATGATACAAAACATATTGTCCCCTTCCTTCTTCAATATTTATAGCATTATGAGAATGAAAAGGGGGCAAATAATGTACATTTTGGAATTCATTAATCATTAAATAATCACAATCATTGGGTGAGATAGCTAAACATATATCCGCATAATTTTTTAAGCGATTAAGTTCATATTTTTTTAATTTTTTATATTCATTATTGAAATATTTTTTCTTTAAAATACTTTTTTCAATATGATACAAACTTTGATAATATTGCCATTCTACATTATGAAATCTAAGTATTTTTTTTCTATTTTTTAATGAAGGATGATTTATATAATAAGTACAATGAGTTCCTTCAAACAATATTGGAGCATTGTCTTTTAATAGATTTTTTAATAGCGAATTATTTTTTCTTGAAACGACTATAAAAGGTAAAGAAGAAAATAATTGAAAAGGCATCATATTTCTTTCATAATAATATACTTTTTCACAAAATTGTTCTAACTCTTTAGCTTCTGTTCTACCATATTGAAAACAATGTAAAGTAATTTGTACTCCTTGCTCAAATAATGCTTTTAAGTGATAATACACCACTATCACTCCTCCGTAATCAGCAGGATAAGGTACATTGAAAGAAACGATATGTAGTTTTTTTTCTATAAGTTCGCTATTTTTCCTTAATTTTGACTTAAATATATTAACATTTATATAAATGGCAAGGATATTGTATAAAGAGTTAATATATTAATAATATTTAAAATATATTATTTGAGGGAATATAAAGACTTATCAATTGTTTTTATTAATAATATATTGAAAATAATATCAGGCACATAAGTTTCATACTATGAGAAAATAAAACTAAATAATTACCCAAGTATATTAATAAAGAGATTTCTTTATCAATTACTTGAAAATTAAAAATGTGAAACAAAATTAGCCTGTGGGATTTCCGTTTTATCAACAGCCTGATAGTATGGATTGCGGAGTAACATGCTTACGCATGATAGCCAGCTATTACGGTAAAGAATATTCAATGGACTACCTTCGTGAACGATGCTATGTCGATCGCGAGGGAGTTTCCCTATTAGGTATAAGTGAAGCAGCAGAATCTATCGGTTTCAAAACATTTGGTGCTAAGATTGATTTTGATACGCTTGTTGAAGATGTTCCCCTACCCTGTATTGTTCACTGGAAACAAAACCATTTTGTAGTAGTTCATAAAATTAATCATAAAAAAGTATGGGTAGCCGACCCCGAAGTTTCCAAAAGAACCTATTCTAAAGAAGAATTCATGGGGGGCTTTGCACCAGATCAAGACGAAGAAGGCAATCAAGAAGGCGTCATACTTGTATTAGAACCTACAGAAGAATTCAATAAACAAAAAGGAAATAGTGAAAACCGAAGTGGTTTTACTTATTTATTCAAGCATATTTTACAACACAAAGACTTACTTTTTCAATTGTCTTTAGGGCTTTTAGTCGGTAGTATTCTACAACTCATTTTCCCATTTTTAACTCAGGCAATTGTAGATTATGGTATAGATAAACAAGACCTCAATTTTATTTATATTATACTCATCGCACAGTTAATGCTTTTCTTTAGTCAAACGGCTGTAAGTTTTATAAGAAGTTGGATTTTATTGCATATCGGTATGCGTATTAATATCACCTTGATTTCTGATTTTTTAATTAAATTAATGAAATTGCCTTTAAGGTTTTTTGATATTAAATTGACAGGAGATATTCTTCAGAGAATTGGAGACCACAGGAGGGTTGAACTCTTCCTCACTTCTACAACATTAAATACGATTTTTTCTATCCTTACTATATTTATTTTTGGAATTGTATTATTAGTATATAATTGGTTAATATTTCTAATATTTATATTAGCTACAATATTCTATATTATTTGGATACTTTTCTTTTTGAGAAGAAGAAAAATACTAGACCACCTTAGATTTGAAAAACAATCCGAAAACCACAATGTCATCATAGAATTAATTGGCGGTATGCACGAAATCAAACTCCACAATGCAGAAACACAAAAACGTTGGCAATGGGAAACGATTCAAGCAGCATTGTACAAAGTAGGAATTAAGAGTTTAGCCCTAGGACAATACCAACTCGCTGGTGCAAATTTCATAAATGAATTCAAAAATATCCTAATATCTTTTATTGCTGCTAAAGCAGTAATTGACGGCAATATGTCTTTGGGTATGATGCTCGCTGTACAATATATTATTGGTCAATTGAATGGGCCTATTCAAGAATTTATGGGTTTTATTCAGATATGGCAAGATGCTAAAATTAGTTTGGAAAGATTGGGAGAAATACACGACCGAGAGGACGAAGAAGACATTAAAGAAAAATCAGCCGAATTGCCCAATGAAAAATTCTTGCAATTTGAAAATGTTTCTTTTAAATATGGCGGAGGAGAAGCTCCTTGGGTTTTAAAAAACATCAATCTATTTTTACCTGAAGGCAAAACAACGGCAATAGTAGGAACCAGCGGTAGTGGAAAAACGACACTGCTTAAATTATTGCTTAATTTTTATAGTCCTAATGAGGGCAATGTAAAATTAGGTAATGTTGATTTGAAAACAATTCTCAATCAAGTATGGCGAAACAAATGTGGTGTGGTCATGCAAGATGGTTATATTTTTTCGGATTCTATTGCTAATAATATTACACTAGGAGCAACAGAAATCGATGTTCCTCGCTTACTTAAAAGTGTACAACTCGCCAATATCAAATCATTTATCGAAAGCCTTCCCTTAACTTATAATACTAAAATTGGCAAAGAAGGCATTGGTCTTAGTCAAGGGCAAAAACAACGACTATTGATAGCTAGAGCTATTTACAAAAACCCTGACTATTTATTTTTTGATGAAGCCACTAATGCTTTAGATGCATATAACGAATTGATTATTATGGAAAACCTAGAAGAATTCTTCAAAGAAAAAACGGTAGTAGTCGTAGCTCATCGCCTCAGCACCGTAAAAAATGCAGATAATATTGTCGTTATAGAAAATGGAGAAATCGTAGAACAAGGCACCCACGAAGAACTCTCATTCCTCAAAGGAGCTTATTATCATTTGGTTAAAAATCAATTGGATTTGGGGAGTTAGTATATAGTTATCTTTTATTGAATTGACCTAAATCTTCCAAATCCACTTTATTTGTATAAACAAGAAACCTTTGTTGAGGTATATACAATTGAAAATTTTCAGCATCATCCCCATAAGATTGAAATGTACGGAAAGTATAGCCATTACTTAGTTTTAAAATCAATTCATTCCAATCACTATATTTAACTTCAACAATAGTCGTATTGCAAAGACAATTTTTTATGAAATCTAATGATGATTGATACTCTTCTTTATAATCTTCATGATAAAGCAATTCTACTAGGTTATCGTTGCCAATTACTATTGTAGCCTCCTTTTCTAATCGCCACGAAGTGGTCACCCACAATCTATTTTCTCCTAACTTAATAGTAATATCTGTGTCAATATGTGATACATGAGTAATTTGCTTTTTTAATAAATAATCAGTGACTTGTTTCAACATGAATTATAATATTTATTCTTTAATACATCTTATTCCAGCACCAATTTGAATAGCATTTTCATCCATTAAAATTTCACCTTGATCAAATAATTGAATTAATATACGGGTACCATTATTTGTATTGACATTAGTAGTAGCCCAAGTACAAATCCCTTCAGACAGTGTTGAAGTTCCAAACGCACTTACATATCCATTTGGGAGTCCATTAAAACCAATTTCATTAGTTCCATTACCAGATGAAGACAACCATCCTGAATCACTTTTTAAAACGGTAGCTTGAATACCAGAATAACCTTGACTAGTAAGATAATTTTCTAATTCTACAAAATCAGCTTGTGATGGAATACGCCAACCCTCAGGAGCTAATTTTCCACTTTCAATAGCAAAATGATTATACATTATACCATAGTAATCAAAAGGTAATTCTTGGTCATGAACGTTATTTAAATCGTCTGTATTAGCCCATTGATAATAAGAAACTGGATTACTCCCATTATGCCAATCGTTTCCAAAAGAATACTCAGCAATTGCAGTTCCATCATTAAATTTTGTAGTTTTAAGATTTTCAAGCATCCATACTTGATTTCCTAAGCTAATTGTTTGGTAGACATTTCCATCAACATCTGTAACTGTAATTGCTGGTTCTTCGTTATTGTCGTCGTCAGAGCAATTTATTACTAAAAAAACCAACAACAACAAGTTTAAAATTTTTAGATTAATCTTCATCATTAATTATTTTAAAGTATAACGTATTTCGCCGATTAATTATTTTTCTCCTTTTTATTTAGTACACTATAACATAAATTTATTGAGTTTTTGAAATAAGAATTTTGTTTTGAATCAATGAACGCCCGCAGCCTAATAGCCCTAGCTATTAAAGTGAGGACGTGAAGCAGAGTCAGAACAAAAGGCTCTTTCAAAATACAATTTTATTTATGTTACAGTGTAATCAAATTCATAACAAAAAAATATATGATAATTCTATCCCAAAAGAATTATTGGATAAAATTTTAAAAATAAATAATAAGTTAGTTACAATATTATTAGACGAATTAAAATAGATGTATATGTTTTATTAGTGATTAGTTCATTACGGTATTTTGTAAATAATGCTAATTATATGTGTATTAAATAAACCATAATATAACAAATTTTCTTTATATCTAATTCTTTTGTAAAGTAAAATATTGGTAATATAATTACTTATGCAGTTTAATTATAGGTTGGTATTCATTTTTTTAATTATTGCTTTTCTGTTTATAATTTATTTAGATTTTACAAAACTAAAGGGAAACTGTCTTTATCATAATATAAAAATAGGAGCCTCTATTTATCTCTCAGATAATAATTACGATTATTATCATGGCAGGAAATTAATTTGTAGCGGAAGATACAAGACAGATAAAACTAGAATAACTTTTTATGATTGGGAAGATGATACTTCTTTTTATTTTTTAGAAGAAAAACCTATAAAAGGCATTGTATCTGTTCAATTTAGTAGTCATTGTATCATCTTTGAGCCAGATGATTATTCCTATAATTTTTGTCTTGATGCTTGTAATGATATTATAAATACAAGAGAGTAATGATTCATTATATATATATTATGTGTTAAATAATAACAAATTTTATTTATAATATTGTCTTTTGGAAAGCTGCTTAGTTGTCAATTATTTCTTTGATTATCTTTTCGTATTCATCTTTAAAACTATCTGTGGTATCACTTAGGTCATCATAAATTAACTTGCCAAAATCATAAATAGAATCTCCTTGAATTTTAAAAAATTGAATGTAATTCTTCCCTGATAAAACATAATTGTCAATAATATCATATTTTTTCAAATAATTGGGATTGGCAATTATATTAAAGTTTTTAA
>JAHDBK010000057.1 GCA_020630455.1 Saprospiraceae bacterium | reverse complement strand
CATGCTCTTAAAACCTATACATTATTATTATCTTTACAGTCTAAAGAATAAACAATAGTAGAAAAAGAAAATATCCCTTCTTCTTCATCTAATGAAAAGAAAGAAGAAAAGAAAAAACGTCCGTTGTGGCAACGGATTGGAAGGCTATTGTATCAACTCACTTTTTTATTTGTTTTTTTACTTTTATTAATTCGAGTTTTAATAGAATTTGAAAGTGTTCAGAATTGGTTAATCAATAAAACTACGAATTATTTATCTAAAGAATGGAATACCGAGGTAAATATAGACCATGTTAGTTTTTCATTATTTTCAAGTTTACAATTTAAAGGATTTTATGTCGAAGATAATAGACAGGATACTTTATTATACGTGGATTTGTTAGAAGTGAAAATCAAATCTGGTTTAATGGGCTTCGTGAGGCAAGATATACAAGTAGACGAAATACATTTACATGATGGTTTTTTTCATCATTACATAGATACTACCCGCCTCAATAGTAATATGGATTTTATTGTTGATTATTTTAAAAATGAACAAAAAGATACGATTAATAAAAAAAGTGCTTTATTATTAGACGTTTCTGATATTGTTCTTCATCATGTCAATGTATTAAAAACAGATTTGACAAAAGGAGAAAATATTGATGCTTATATACATGAAGGTAAACTCAAAAATATGAATTTTATCGCCGAAGATAAATTTATTGAAGCAGAGAGTTTAACTTTAGACAGTTTTTATTTTCAATTTATAAAAAGCCAAAGACAATTGCCCCCTCCTACAAATTGGGTGAGTAAATGGGCTGAAACGCCCGATTCTTCTTATGTTTATTTTGATGCTTCTATTCATAAAATTAAAGGAAAAGGAGGTCACTTTAGGTTTATAGATGAAACCAAAGAATTCAATCGGATAAAACATGAAAATACGATGGATTTTACGGATATGGAAGTGTCATCTATTCAAGCAGAAATTACGGATTTTCATGTCAGAGAAGATTTACAATTCAAAGGAATATTAAACCATTTATCAGGAAAAGAAAAGTCTGGTTTTCAAATTGTTCATGCCGAATCTGACGATGTAAAAGTAACTTGTCAAGGATTGCACCTGTACAATATGGAAGTAAGAACTCCAACAAGTATTCTTGGAGATAGATTAGAATTCAATTATAGACGCAATGGCTACCTTTCTTTCCTCGATTTTGTAAATGATGTTAATATGAAAGGCAATTTTGTAAAAGGTTCTAAAATCTCAATGGAAGACATCTTTACTTTTGCTCCAGAATTACAATCCAATAAATTATTCTACAATAATAGAAATGAAGTATTAGAGGTAGAAGGAGAAGTTAGAGGAAGAATTAATCGTTTAACCACAAAAGAGTTTTATGCTAATATTGGCAATGACCTCAAAATGAAAGGTAAGTTTCGTTTTAGAGATTTGGCCATTCCAGGTGAACAATACTTGGATTTTGAATTAGAAGAAGTCATTACTAGCATACATACCGTTAGGCATCTCGTGCCAGACTTCAAAGCTCCTGAACAATTTGATAAGTTAGGTAGATTGGTTTTTGAAGGAAGGTTTAATGGATTTATTACCGATTTTGTAGCAGATGGTTACCTGAAAACTAATTTGGGAGATATTCGCTCTAATATTAATTTAAAAGGAGAAGGAGCAAGTGCGAGATATTCAGGAGCATTGGATTTAATAGATTTTGATTTAGCAGAATGGACAGGGAATAAGGATTTTGGACTGGCCAATTTTTCTTCTAAAATAAATAATGGAACAGGTCTAAAAGGAGAAGATATTAAGGCAGACTTGGAAGCAGCAGTTACTGATTTGACTTTTAGAGGATATAAATACCAATTTCTAAATATTGGAGGTAAGTTTGATAAGAAAAAATTTGATGGTACGCTTGATATTAAAGATGAGAATATTGATTTAGTATTCGAAGGTTTAGTTGATTTTAATGATAAAATTCCTCTTTTTAATTTTAAAGCAAAAGTCAATGAAGTTCATTTCCAAAAACTCAATCTGATTGATAAAAATATAGTCTTAAAAGCTGATTTAGATTTTGACTTAAAAGGAGTGAAAGCACAAGATTTTGAAGGTAAAGCAGAAGCACAAGATGTCGTCATAATGTATGATACCATTCAATTAAACCTAGATAGTTTATATGGCTATTCTCAATTATTACCTAATAAAGAAAGAAAAGTAGTCGTTCATTCTGATGTTTTAAATGGAGAAATTGAAGGTAAATATAATTTAGACCAAGTAGTCTTATCCCTTCAAAATTACTTGGTTAAAAAAATGCCTAGATTTAGTAATAAATTTAATATTAAAGCTAAAAAAGAAGCAGAAATAACTGCTCAAAAACCCTACTATTCTTTTGAAATATTCTTATCAGATTCAAAAAACTTTACACAGCTTATTTCTGATGATTTAGAGCTTATTACTAATTCTTCTTTAAATGGGTTTTATTCTTACGAAAGAGATTCATTATTGATAGACTTAGCTGTAGAACAAGCAATTTATAAAAATTTAGATATACAAGATATTTTTGTACAGGGCATTGTTAGTAATGATGAAAGCTTTATAGATTTAGGCGTCTATAATACTATTATTAATGATTCCTTGGCGATAAAAAATATTACATTGAGTAATACAATTCAACAAGATTGGATTGATTTTAAACTCAATGCTCAAAATTTTGAAGAATTTTTAGATAATCTGAATATAGAAGGCTCATTTACCTTAGATGAAAACAACTTGTACCAACTAACATTCAATCCTTCGGATTTGGTGATTTATAATTCCTTCTGGTCTATTGAAAATGATAATTATATAAAATTTGATAATAATTATATTGAAACTAAGAATTTTATTATGAATAATCAGGATTTGATTAATAATAAAATTGCTTTGAATGATATAGAAAATAAAGGATTGTCTTTATCTTTAAATGATTTTGGATTATCTTTTGTCAATCAATACATCACCTACGATAAACTTAAATTAGATGGTAATATTTCCTTGGATTTGGCGGCTTACGATTTATTTAATCTCAAGGAAATAGAGCTAAAAACAGAGGTAGATTCATTTACTGTTAATGATGATTATTATGGAAAAATGGTTATAGAAGCCAATGCTCCAGACTTCCAATCTCAAGTAGAAGCCCAAATTCACATGGTGGACGGCATAGATAAAAGCTTTCACGCCAATGGAATTTATAATCCTCCTCACCTAAAAGAAAATCCCAATTATTTTGATATAAATATGAATATTCAAAATTACCCATTGAATATTGGAGAATATTTTATTGGTGAACAAATTTCCAATACTCAAGGAAAAGTTAGTGCTAAATTAACTTTAGAAGGTACTCCAACTAATGCCGATTTAAATGGATTGGCAAAGGTGAAAAATGGAGCGACTACGATTGATTACTTACAAACTAGAATCTTTGTACCTAACGATACGGTTATGATTTACCCTACTATATTTGATTTCTCGGGTATGAAAATGTATGATAAAGAAGGAAATGAAGCATTTGCTCTAGGAGGAATTACTCATGATAGATTTAAGAATTTTGGATTGGATGTCGTTTTAGAATCTCCTAGGTTTATTGCTTTAGACACAAAGGAAGGAGACAATGAATTGTTTTATGGAAGGGGAGTGGGTAAAATGAGAGTAGCCTTTACAGGTGATTTTAAAAATACAAATATAGATGTTCAAGAAGCAATAACAGATACAGGGACTAAAATAATTCTTCCTTTCTCTACTCAATCTTCAACAGATGAACTCAGCTTTGTTACTTTTAAAGATTATTCTAATAATATTGTTAATAATAATGATGATTTAGAAACACAACTAATAGAACAACTCGTTCCTGAAGAATCGAGAGGACTAGACCTGACTATGAATTTGACCATCACTCCGCAAGCAGAAATTCAAATGATATTTGATGAACAAACAGGGGATATACTCAAGGGGAAAGGGAATGCAAATATGCAGATTGATGTTACCCGTGAAGGAGATTTTGAAATGTATGGAACTTATGTGGTAGAAGAGGGGAATTATTTATTCACCTTATTAAATTTAGTCAATAAACCTTTTAATATTCAAAAAGGTGGAACGATAAAATGGACAGGTGACCCCTACAAAGCCATCATAGACTTAGAAGCCAAATATGCCAATTTGAGTACAACTCCTTATAATTTCATTATTGAATACCTAAATACAGATATAGATAAAAGTGCTGCAAAACAAGCCACTCAAATTGATTTAAAAATGTACTTGACAGGTGAATTATTTAAACCTGATATTGATTTTGATATTGGTTTTCCTCAGTTAAGAGGACGTTTGAAGAATTTTACAGATAGCAAATTGAGAATCGTAAGAGATGACAAAAATGAATTGAATAGACAAGTACTAGGATTGATTGCCTTTGGCGGATTTATACCTTCCGATAATAATTATAATACAACAGGTGTCTTAGATGGTAGTATTAATACTTTGAGTGAAATGTTATCTAACCAATTATCTATTTATTTAAGTGAATTGTTATCAGAAGTTGTTACAGGTTTGGATTTTGATATTAATTATAGATATTATGAATGGAAAGATTTAGTACAAGAAGATTTGAATAATTTTATCGGAAATGAAGTAGAAATTAGATTTAGCAAAAGGTTATTGAATAATAGATTAATTATTAATGCTGGTTCTAATATTAATGCCAATAGCTCTGGTAGTTATTTAGCAGGAGATTTACTAATCGAATATAGCCTAACAGATGATGGACGATTTAGATTAAGGTTTTTTCAACAAACTGACCAAACTTTATTAGAAGACAGGCGTTTTCAAACAGGAGTAGGAATTAGTTATAGTAGAGATTTTGATACCTTCGGTGAATTATTCAGAAGAAAGAAAAAGAGAGAACAAAATACCATATTTGATAACTATGATGAGTTTTTAGAAAACTTAAGAAAAACAGCAGAAGAAAGTAGATAAATAGTATATATATATGTTCGATATTCTAAAAAGTAAATTTCAATACCTCTTTGAAGAGGAATTGATTAAAGAAATTGCCTCAATAGGTACCTTAAAAGTTATTGAAAAAAATCAAACTATTATAGATATTGGTGATAACCTACAATATATGCCACTCGTTATAGATGGGGCAATCAAAGTATTGAGTGAAAACGAAGAAGGAAATGAATTATTACTATACTATTTAGAAATGGGAGATGCTTGTGCAATGACAATGAACTGCTGTTTGAGAGGTCAAAAAAGTAGTATTCGTGCTATAAGTGAAAAAGACACCCAGCTTATTTTACTTCCTATTCAAAAAATGGAAGAATGGATTATTAAGTATAAGTCTTGGAGAGCTTATGTCTTTGAAAGCTACGATATTCGATTAAAAGAAATGCTCGATACGATAGATTCTCTTGCATTTCATAATATGGAAGAACGCCTTTATAAATACCTCAAAGATAAAGCCCTTGTCAATAAAGATGGACATATTCAAACAACACACTTTGATATAGCCAAAGACCTCAATTCCTCTAGAGTCGTTATATCAAGATTGATTAAAAATTTAAAGGATAAAGGAAAAATAAGACATCATAGAAATTATATAGAAATAATCGAATTACTTCCAAATGACTGAAAAATAAAGAAAACTCTTTATTTTTAAATTAAAAATCTAATGACTATTATCTAACAAACAATCTATATCCTCCTTCTTTTGATTTCAGACTTTATGAGTGCTAACTCTCTGCCCACTTCCCCTGCTACACTACTGTTTTCATTTGCACGCCTTATCAAATAAGGAATGACATCTTTTATAGGACCATAAGGAACATATTTGGCGGCATTGAAGCCTCCTTTTGCCAAGTTAAAAGTAATATGGTCACTCATACCCATTAATTGACAAAAATTAATATGAGGATGATTATTGGGAATGTCTAATTGGTCGAGTAATTCTGCTTGTATATAATTGCTCATTTCATTATGAGTAGCATTGCAAGAAGAGATGGTTTCATAATTTTCTATACAATATTGTAAGGCAGTATTATAATCCGCATCGGTAGATTTTTTGTCGGCTTGAATAGGAGAGGGATAACCTTTTTCTGCAGCTCTTTCTCTCTCTTTTTCCATATAGGCACCACGTACCAATTTAGCACCAAGAATATAGCCTTTTTGTTTAGCATCTTTATGACAAGCCATTAAGTATTCTAATCTATCATGGCGATACATTTGGAAGGTATTATAAACAGTAATATGGCTTTTATTATATTTTTCCATCATCATATTGACAATAAGGTCAATACTATCTTGAATCCAAGATTCTTCTGCATCAAAAAACAAGGCTACTTTTTTATCATAAGCGTGATGACATACTACGTCAATACGTTTGATAGCATTGTCCCATTCTTTTTGCTCAGCAGGAATAAGCTCTTTTTTTTGTTGTACTTTTTCAAGCAAAGCAAATCGAGCCATACCCGTTATTTTAGTACTAACAACAGGCACACTTTTATTTATAGAACCAAAATCAATGGCTTTTAAAGTTTCGGACATAGTGTGGTTAAAATCTCTTTCACTTGACTTGGCTTCAGCACCATAGTCCAATATAGTTAATACATTGTGTTCGTATAAATGATTAATAGTTTTTTGAGTTTCTATGAGAGAAGTACCACCACAAAATTGTTTGAAAATGGTATTTTTAATAATGCCCTTAACAAAAGGAAGATTCCAATTTAATGCTTTGAGTCCAATACTAGAACCCATATCTACTAAAAATTTTTTGCCCATCATTCTAAAAAGCCAAGCAGATTTTTTTAATTCATCATCGCTTTTATGTTCAAAAGCAATCTGCGTATCTTTAAAATTGACGACCAATTCCGATTGATTATCCGACATATTTTTATTATTAAAAATGAAATTTGTTTTCTCATTTCAAATTTACATAAAATGTTGGATTATTGAGTAGCACTTGTGATATATTTATTATATTATTAGTATAAATATTAATAATAAAAATAAATAATAAAGAAATCTCTTTATTATTTATTTTATCTATTATCTAAAGTTTTTTATCTTAAAATCTAGATAAAAAAACACTCTCATCTTAAAACAAATTACAATCTAGTATTACTTGTTTTGGCTTGTAATCCTACAGGGACAAATAAGTCGCCTTTATCATACATATTGATATAAATTACCAAGGTGTCAGGGGAGTTTTTCCAATAAACGGCATACTTGTCTAGCATCCCCGTATTGTCTATTAAGCCATGGGGCGTTTTGAAAGGACAACAACTACTTATTCTGTAGTATTCAATGTCTTCCCCTTTTGGTCCAACTAGTCCATTAAGGTATCTTCTTTCGTTCACAGGTCCTTCAGTAACTCCACCTACTTTTACAGGATTGTCAGCAGAATAACCATAAGTTTCGTCATCGGTTTTATCTTCAATGAGATAAGTCATGTCATCAATAGATTTTACTTTTTTGGTACGAGTGTCTCCTTCACCTAAATCTTTATCTGAAGATGAACTGAGGTTTTTTTTAGCTCCACAACTCATTATGAGTATAGAAAGAGAAAAAATGATTAATTTACGCATGATATTAGGTTTTAATTTTATTGATAAAATAAATATAATAATATAAAATGGAAAAACTATTAAAAGAGATAAGAAATTGTAGAATATGTGAAGCGTTTCTTCCATTAGGGCCTCGTCCTGTTTTAAAAGCAAAGCCTACTTGTAAAATATTAGTCATCGGTCAAGCACCAGGGACAAGGGTTCATCATACAGGAGTGCCTTGGAATGACCCAAGTGGTATTCAATTGAGAAAATGGTTGGATATTTCAGATGAAGTTTTTTATGATGATAATCAAATTGCAATAGTACCAATGGGTTTTTGTTATCCAGGTAAGGGCAAGTCAGGTGATTTGCCACCTCGACCAGAATGTGCTGCTCATTGGCATGAAAAAGTATTGGCACAAATGCCTAATATTTCATTAATATTATTAATTGGGCAGTATGCTCAAAAATATTATTTAAAAAATAAAAAATATAGAACCTTAACAGAAACTGTTTTCAATTATAATGAATATTTGCCATTATATTTTCCCTTGCCTCATCCTTCACCTCGCAATCGTTTTTGGATGAAAAAAAATGCTTGGTTTGAAGAAGATGTAGTACCCATTTTAAGACATGAAGTGCATCGAATATTGAGTAATGAATAATCTATCGTTTAGTATCTTTATAAACCCTATATTCTTTTGCAAACCAAAGATAAATAAGGATAATGCTACCAATAATTAGAATAGCATAAATCATTGTAGCGCTATGCATTTTTTTGTATGTTTCGCTATTGTTTAATAATAACCACATAATCGTAGAAACTACTCCAGCAAATGATAAAGCCCTACTCATGATATTTCCAAAATAATAATTGAAACGTTTAAAAGTATTAGGGATTTTATACAAAACAGCTGTCCAATGATTCTTTTCTCCCGTATATAAGAAACCAGCAAAATCTCCAAATCCTAAATTATTATCTTTGGGATATGCATCAAATGATTTGAAACTAGATTGATAATAGGCATATATCACATAAAGAGAGAGTATTCCAATAATACTTAATAATAAAGTCCAAGAAGAAATACCTAAAACAGAAACTAAAGGGTTGGCCTCTTTATCTAATTCAGGAGTATATTGATAGGTACAATAAGCATCATATGCCCTTGAAAATAATATCCAAACAGAGATGAGTATAAATTGAATTTTTTTATTCATAATAATTTTTATTCTACAAACAATACTAATCCTTTTAAGTAATTTCCTTCGGGGTGAAATAGGTTGACTGGATGGTCAGACGATTGGCTAAGGCGATGCAAAATAGATACTTTTTTACCTGCTTCTAATGCCGCAGCTACAATGGTATTTTGAAATAAAAGCGTATCTATCACTTGTGAACATGAAAAAGTAAACATGATTCCTCCCTTTTTCACCGTTTGTAAAGCTAGGGCATTCAAGCGTTTGTATCCTTGGACAGCATTGTGTCTTTTTTTGATGTTTTTAGCAAATGCAGGAGGGTCAACGATGACGATATCATATTCTTTATTATGGTTTTTTAAAAATTGCATAACATCTTCACAATAGGATTGGTGAGCATCCTCTCTTTGAGTTAATTTAATATTTTCATCAGTCAAATCAATTGCCTTTTGAGAAATATCAACTGAATGTACCAAAGATGCACCTGCATTTAAAGCATAAACCGAAAAGCCACCAGAATAACAAAAAGTATTCAATACGCTTTTATCCTTACAATAATGATTGAGAAGTTGTCTATTGTTCCTTTGATCTAAAAAAAAGCCTGTTTTTTGTCCAGATTTCCAATTAACACGAAAAGCATTCTCGTTTTCATTGATGATACATTGTCCTTCATCATTATCACCTATAATATAGCTGTTTTCGATATCTGAAGCATATTGAAATGGCAGTACTTCCTTGCTTTTATCATATATTTTTTGAATACTTCCTTCCGTGCTTTCCATTATTGCATTAGCAATATCATTGATACACAAATGCATACCAATAGAATGACATTGAACAACAGCCGTTTGGTCATAAATATCAACAATTAATCCAGGTAAATGGTCGCCTTCAGCGTGAATTAAACGATAAGCATTACCTTTTAAAGATAAAGACTTTCTTTTATTAAATGCTGTTTGAATAGCGTTTTTCCAAAATTGAATATCAATTTTTACATCTTCAAAAGCTAATATCCTAACCGCTATACTTCCATGATGGAAATGCCCCGTTGCTATGATATTCCCATGACTATCTTTTACCTTTACAATATCTCCATCCTTTAACTGATTATCCTTTTGATAAATGGCACCAGAAAAAATCCATGGATGAAATCTTTTTACCGCTTGTTCTTTTCCTCTTTTTAGTATTAATTCCATGTTCAGTTATCAGTTATCAATTTTTATTTAATCCAAATGGTTTTGATATTGCAAAATTCTTTCATTCCAAAGTGTGAAAGTTCCCTGCCATAGCCACTATTTTTTATACCTCCAAATGGTAATCTTGGATCTGATTTTACCAATTCATTGACAAAACAGGCTCCTGCTTCAAAATGGTTTTTAGCGATATCTTCTCCTTTTTCTATATCATTAGTAAAAACGGAAGCTCCTAGTCCAAAGGAGGTGTCATTGGCTATTTGTAATGCTTCCTCTTCATCTTTTGCTTGTATGATAACAGCGACTGGTCCGAATAATTCTTCATTATAAGCAGGCATTCCTTTTTTTACATCAGTTAAAATAGTTAAAGGGTACCATGCTCCTGCTTTATCAGGCACGAATGCTCCAATCAATGCTTTAGCACCTAGATGTAAACTCTTTTCTACTTGTTCATGTAAAATATCCCTTAAATCAATCCTAGCAATTGGACCAATTTGGGTGGCTTCGTCCATAGGGTTTCCAAGAATGCCCTTTTCAAACTCATTTTTAAATTGTTCAATAAATTCATTGTAAACTTTTTGAACAACTATCATTCTTTTTGGACCAATACAACTTTGTCCCGAATTGCGTATTCTTCCAATAGCACAAGTTTTAGCGGCATATTCGATATCAGCATCTTCTAAAATAACAAAGGGGTCAGATCCGCCCAGTTCAAGAACTGACTTTTTAAGGTGTTTGGCGGCTAATTGTGCTATAGAACGTCCAGCTTCTACACTCCCTGTTAATGAAACTCCTTTGATAATATCATTAGAAATGGCATTTTCCATCTGTGGAATATCAATATATAAAGGAACTAACACATCTTCTGGAAAACCTGCTTCAAAAAACATATCATCAATAGCTACACAACAACCCAAAACATTTGGAGCGTGTTTCAATGCAATAATATTTCCAGCTAAAATATTGGGAATAGCAAAACGCATGACTTGCCAAAAAGGAAAATTCCAAGGCATTACAGCCATTAGAACGCCCATTGGTTCATAACTGATATATGATTTTTGGGCTTGAGTATCTACTGCTTCATTTTGAAGGTAGTTTTCAGCATTTTCAGCATAATGCCTACATAACCAAGCAGATTTTTCAATTTCAGCTTTTCCAGCAGAAATGGGTTTGCCCATTTCCTCTGCCATTAGTAAGCAATAACTATCTATATTTTTAAGGAGAATATCAGATAGATTTAAAACCAATTGGCAGCGTTCAGCAAGAGGAATTTTTTTCCAATTTTGAAAAGTGATTTGTGCTTGTTCTAATTTATGATTAAGACTTGAATTATCATCAAATTCAATACTTCTTATCATTTTGCCCGTAGCAGGATTGATACTTACAAACATATTAAAAATAAAGAGTTTTTTTTATAAAATTAAAATCTAAGGTGCTTTACAGTGGTACCTTTATTAATCAATTGTTTTAGAGAATCAATTCCAATGTTTAAGTGAAAATCAGCAAAGTTTTTAGTAACTACCTTATCGCTCTTTGATGTTTTTACACCATCTGGATTCATAGGCATATCAGATACTAATAATAAAGCTCCAGCGGGTATATCATTTTTAAAAGCAACAGTAAAGATAGTCGCCGTTTCCATATCAATGGCTTGACAATTGATTTTTTTCAAATGATCTTTGAATTCATCATCATGTTCCCAAACTCTTCGGTTAGTAGTAAATACAGTTCCCGTCCAATAATCGCTATCATACATACGGTTAATCGTAGATGAAACTGCTTTTTGTAGAGCAAATGCAGGAAGCGCTGGAACTTCAGGAGGCATATAATCATTAGAAGTACCTTCACCTCTAACTGCTGCAATAGGTAATATTAGATCACCTACTTTATTTTTAGATTTTAAGCCTCCACATTTTCCTAGAAAAAGAATTGCCTTTGGATTAATGGCAGTAAGTAAATCCATAATCGTAGCCGCATTAGGGCTTCCCATTCCAAAATTTATAATTGTAATATTATCGGCTGTTGCACATTGCATAGCCTTACCAATACCTGATACGCCTACACCATATTTAGCTGCAAAATCATTGACGTATGTAATGAAATTGACTAATATTATATATTCTCCAAAGTTATTGAGAGACATTCCTGTGTATCTAGGTAGCCAATCTTTTACGATTTCATCCTTATTTTTCATATTTGTTAAATTATTTAAACCACAAAGTTACATATCTTTTTAGTATTAATACAAATCTATTTTGATTAATATATTACAATGCATTTTTAATTG
>JAHDBK010000056.1 GCA_020630455.1 Saprospiraceae bacterium | reverse complement strand
TAAAAGATGAACAGTTTTTCTTCAATTATTATGTTCTTGTTGCTAATAAGTAATTATTGTTAGATAATAGACATTAGATTTTAGACATTAGACATTAGATGTTAGACACAAGAAATAATAAAGAGATATCTTTATTATTATTATTAAACAAAAACAGTTAACCCTTAAACATCAATTGATAATTGATACCTGTTAACTGATAACTGATAAACAACAACTGATATGAACTTTATAATTTTTGACTTAGAAGCTACTTGTTGGAATGGCAATCCAATGGGCAAGGTCAACGAAATAATAGAAATTGGTGCCATCCGTTTAGATAGGTTTGGTGAAGTAACGGGTGAATTTAATAGATTTATAAAACCCATACTTAACCCTAATTTATCTGCTTTTTGTACAGAGCTAACGAGTATTACCCAAAAACAAATTGATAAGGCCTCCCCTTTTCAAGAAGTAATAGAAGAATTTCAAGAATGGATTGGTTTTTTAGATAATGAAAATTATTTGCTCTGCTCTTGGGGAGCTTATGACCGTAAAATGTTAATTCAAGATTGTACTTTACACGATTTGGATGGAGAGTGGGCAGAACAACACATTAATCTAAAAGCACAATACAAGGAAATCAATGGATTAAAAAAAGCCATCGGTTTAAAAAGAGCTGTACAAAAAAATGGGTTTGAATTTGAGGGAACTCATCATAGAGGAATAGATGACGCTTATAATCTAGCTAAAATATTTGTAGAATATATTGATAGTTGGAAATACTAAAAATTAACCTTTCTTTTTTTCAAAGCTCATTTTAATATCTTAATTTTGCCGTTCAATTAAAAGCATTAAAAAATGAGTACAAAAGGAAAAAGTATTGCAGATACCATTTTGACCTATAGTTTGTATCCTTTGGTTTTATTTGTTCCTATATTATTAGCTTGGTATTTAATAAGCATTGGACTTAATGAATTAATCATCATCAGTGCTATTTCTTTTGGTACTATGTTATTAATAGCTTTTTTAGAATATGTATATCCTGAACACCAACAATGGAAGCCTTCTTGGAAAGTACTAAAGACTGACTTCACACATCTTTTGATTACCTCAATGGTACCCCCAATGCTTTTCAAGGCACTCTTAGAAGCACTATTCTTAGGTTTAAGTATATTCGTTGCCGCTAAAGTAGGCTTTGATTTGTGGCCTCATCATTGGAATTTATTTTTTCAAATGATACTGGCTATTCATTTAGGAGACATGGGTTATTATATCTTACATAGAGCACTACATGAAATTCCTAAAATATGGCCATACCATGCCGTTCATCACAGCCCAGAAGAACTATATATTATTGCATCAAACAGGGCTCACCCTGTACAAATATTTTTTACTTTTGGAATGCAAATGATGATTTTATGGACCTTAGGTATTAATGCCGAAGCCTTATTAATGTTCAGTATTTTTGTATCCGTAAATGGTCAATTACAACATTGTAATATCAAAATGAGATGTGGAATTTTCAATTGGATATTAGCTACTCCTGACCTTCACCGCTGGCACCATTCAATTGTCATCCCAGAATCTAATAGTAATTATGGTAATAATGTTGTCTTATGGGATATTTTATTAGGCACTCGCTTTTTACCTAAACAAGTAGGTATTGAACACGACCACATTGGCTTGCCTCCTGGAACTGATTTTCCAAGTAATTTTTGGGCTCAAATGTTAGTACCTTTTAACTGGGAAAATGTAAGATATGATAGAAAAGAGAATAAAGAGGCCTATAAAAAACGCCTAGAAAGAGAAAAAGCAGGAAGAGTTTATTAAATTGAATTTGAATTGTTTAATAAACAATAATAGCTATTTAATAACAATTTTTCTTTATTAATTAATATTACTAAAATAATAACTTCCACATTCAACTATATTTACATTATTAAAAAATAATATAATTAATTTTTTTTCAATAAAAATTTATTATAGATTTGTTACGCAATTAAGCACAAATTATAATATTTCTAAACAAAATTGATAAACCGTGGATTTTGAAAGAAGACAAGAGACCGTTTATTCTGATAAGGTAAAGGCGGGAAAAAGAAGAACATATTTTTTTGATGTTCGCAAAACGAAAGGTGAAGATTATTATCTAACGATTACAGAAAGTACTAAGAAATTCAATAGTGATCGTTATGAAAGACATAAAATTTTCATTTATAAAGAAGATTTTAATCGCTTCGCAAAAACATTAGATAGTACATTAAATCATATCAAAACAGAGTTGATGCCTGATTATGATTATGATGAATATACAAGAAGACAAGAAGAATACGAACGTTCTTTATTAGAGAAAGATGCTTCAGAAGATGATATGACTTGGTAACTGATTCTAATTAATTATAAAAGCGGTAATCTAATTAAAATAGATTACCGCTTTGTTTTTTATAAAAAATGAATTACCTTTGTGCCCGCTGCTGAAAACGCATTGCAATAATCTTTTTCGGTTAACTTTAAAAATTAAAAAAATGCCTAATTATTTAACAAAAGAAAAAATGCAAGAAATCTTCAAAGAATACGGAGGTTCTGCAACAAACACTGGTTCTACTGAAGGACAAATCGCTTTATTTACCTTTAAAATCGCTCAATTATCTGAGCATTTAAAAACCAATAAAAAGGATCACTCTTGTAGAAGATCATTATTAAAAATGGTAGGAAAACGTAGAAGTTTATTAAAATACCTAGCTAAAAAAGACCTAAATGGTTACAGAGCATTAATTGCTAAGTTAGGAATTAGAAAATAAATATATTCTAACTTCATCAAATTAAAAACAGCTTTAAAGAAATCTTTAAAGCTGTTTTTTTATATTTACTCAATGAAAAAATTATTTGAACATAAAGAACAAATACAACTAGAATTGAATGGAATGTATATTCCAGTAAATGTTCATTATGAATTTAGAAAAAATGTAAGGGTTTCATTAGGAAAAAAAGCAGTCAACTTTAGAATGCCTTTAGGATTGAGTAGCTCTCAAAAAAAAGAATATTGGCAATGGTGTAAGGACTATTTGCTAAAAAACATTCAAACAGTTAAAGACTTATATATTACAAAAGACTACCAAAACGGAGATATTATTCATACAACACTAAAAGATTATCTATTAAAAATAGAAAAAACTACTAATCAATCCCATTCTGCAAAAATTATAAAAAAAGATGATCAACTTATAATATTTTTAAGAATCAATCAAGAAGATAAAAATTATAATAAAGCCATAAAAAGTCTTATTTCTAGAGTCATTGCAAGTAATCAAATCAACTATATTACTGAAAGATTACACAATATTAATCAAGAGTTTTTTAAAGTACCCGTTGATGCCGTTAAATTAAAATATACTACTTCAAGGTGGGGTTCTTGTTCTTCAAAAGGAAATATCAATCTTTCTACTAGATTATTATTACTACCTCAAGAGATAATGGATTATGTCATCATACACGAATTAGCCCATAGAAAAGAGATGAATCATTCTCCTAGGTTTTGGACATGGGTCGCCCAAGCAATGCCCAATTATAAAGAAAAAGAAAGATGGTTAAAAAAACATGGAAAAGAGTTTGATTTTTAAAGAATATCCAAAATTATCTTATTTTTACCTTAGAATAAAATGAGATGAACCGTCTAGACGAATTTAGAATTTATTATAACCATACAATACATCCTGAATTGTTGCGATTAGAAAAAAAACGCAAAAGGCTATTGTATTGGTTGTTTTTTTCTATTTTCTTATTAACAGGAATATTAATATTAGAATTTTATGTTAATATCTTTTTAGTAACCCTCTTTATGGCTATTCCGATATCTCTTTACATCGCATTTTTAATATATCAAATTCAAAGATTTATATCTACATTTAAACCCAATATTGTCAATTTAATATTAGAATTTATATCTGAAGGAGATTTTGAATATGATGCAAAAGGACACATTTCTAAAAAACAATTTTTAAGTAGTAAAATATTTGTTACAGATGCGCCCTATTTCAAAGGAGAGGATTTTATCAAAGGAAAAATCGGTGAAATCAACTTTGAAATGTCTGAACTTTATATTCGAGAATTTTCTAAGGTCAGAAGTCGTTTGAATTATGTATTTAGAGGTGTTATGTTGATTGCTGATTTTCATCATAATTATAATGGAGTTGCTTATATTTTACCTGAGGAATTTCAACAATACCTCAGTCGATCTATCAAACAATTTACCTTAGAAGGAGCAGAACCTCAATTTTTATCAAATCCCGATTTTGAAGAAGTATTCATGGTCTATGCTAATAATAATTCTTATATTAATCAATTATTAAGACCCGATGTTCAAAAAATGCTAGTCGATTATCGTAAAAAATCAGGAAAAGAAATTTACATATCATTTCTCGATGGAAAAATGTATGTAGCCGCCACCGAACACAAAGACATTTTAGAACCCTATTTATTTCAATCTAATGTAAGCTACAAACTCGTTAAAGATTTCTATTATGACCTACAAATCCTTTTCAAACTTGAAATACCACTAATTTTAAAGTATTGAGTATTGAGTATTGAGTATTGAGTATTGAGTATTGAGTATAATTTAGGTTTGATAGGACTTGATAATTTATAAAAAACAAAAATCTTAAAATTTAATTATATGAAAATAATAAAACTTATTTTATTTTTTATCCTAATCAACAATGTAGTATTAGAAGCAAAACCCTCTTTTAACAAACTCATCAAAGAGACTAATAGATATTTAATGATTTACAGCCAACTCAATCCTTTTGAAATAGAGTACGATTTAAATAGCCTTGGCTTGTCTACGCAAGAAAAAAAAGATTTTTTAAAAGATTATAAAGATGATGATCAATTAGTATTAGATACAAAAGCAATAGATACACAGTATTTAATCCAATTTTACCAATACAAAATTTTAGATAATTTGGATAAAATTATTGAACATAAAAAATTTAGTAAAAAAGACATTACACAGCTATTGGATAATTCTGGTGAACTTTTTATTGTAAAATCTGAAGATAATAAGCTATACAATTTTTCATTAGATGAAAAAACAGGAGGCAGTTATAGAAGTCGGATTTCTTGGATGTACTATACTGAAACCCCTTATGAAAAACATGAGCAACATATAGAAAACAATTCAAACAATTTTTCTATATTCCATAGTGATGGTTTTGATGAAATTTATACACTTAAAACTACTGAAGGAGTAAAATATTTATTAATAGGTCATGTTAGAGGATGCTCTTATTGTTTTGAAACACATGTTTTGCTCACTAAATTTGAAGATGGCATTTTTAAAAGTGATTTTGAATATGCTATCAATATTCGAGATTATGAAAAAGGATTAGCTTACGATTCTACAACAAAGACAATCTATGTGGAATACATCAGTGACGATTTAACCCCATTTTGCAATTGTAATGATGAAGATAATATTTCAGAAATAGATGAACAAGAATATAATACTTTAGAATGTAAATGTATTTTTAAATTCAATGGTAATAATTTTGAATTAATACATGAAGAAAAGAATGAGATTGAGTCAAAAGAAAATGACTAAAAGCTTAAATAATAAATAAAATCCTTTATTATTTTAAACACTTTTCTTTTTTCTAAATAGCTTGACTAATTGTTATCAATCTATTAACGAGCCATTAACAGCCATCTTAATACAGATTCTCGTATATTTGTGATGTAATTAATAATTAAAATTTAAAAAACTCAATAAAAATAATTTGAATATGAAAAATTTGACAATTCTAATTGCTTGCTTAATGATGACTTTCTCTGTTTTTGCTCAAGGAGATGAAAAGAAAAATGTAGAAGGTCCTAAGATGAATTTAGAATCAACGGTTGTGGATTATGGTACTATTGAACAAGATTCTGACCCTTACCGTTATTTTGAATTCTCTAATACTGGTAATCAACCATTAGTAATTAAGCACGCAAAAGGAAGCTGTGGATGTACAGTTCCTGAATATGAAAAGGCACCTATCATGCCTGGTGAGACTTCTAAAATAAAAGTTCGTTACGCTACTAATAGAGTAGGTAAATTCACAAAAACGATTACACTTACTACTAATGAAGGAGAAGATCCTGCTGGTAAAAAAACAGTTTTAACGATTAAAGGAACAGTAACTAAGAAAGCTGAAGAGCCAGAATCAGTACCTGCTTCTGCTCCAAGTATTTTCTCTACTCCTAACTAATACACAGAAGGTTTAAAAGTTAATAAAAAATATATACAAAAGCCGATGATAATTATCATCGGCTTTTGTATTTTTGCAGCCAACTAAACTTTATCAATCATGCCAAATATATCAAAGAAAGGAGCTGCAATGCCCGCATCACCCATTAGAAAATTAGTCCCTTTTGCTGAAGCTGCAAAAAAACAAGGTAAAAAGATTTATCACCTCAATATTGGTCAACCTGATATCAAAACACCTAAAGAAGCTTTCGATGCCGTAAAAAATACAGACATGGAAATTATTTCTTATGCTCCTTCTGAAGGTTATGAATGGTATAGAGACAAAATAGTTGAATATTATGACAGAATAGGTGTTTCAATTAATAATAAAGAAGTAATGATTACTGCGGGTGCATCCGAGGCCATTCATTTTGTTATGAATGCTTGTTTTGACCCTGGTGATGAAATCATAGTACCTGAACCTTTTTATGCCAATTATAATGGATTTTCTAGGACGGGTGATGTCAACATCAAGCCTATAACAGCTAGAATAGAAACAGGATTCGCATTACCTCCAATGGAAGATTTTGAAAAAGAAATCACTTCAAAAACTAAAGGAATTTTAATTTGTAATCCTAGTAATCCAACAGGTTACCTTTATTCAAAAGAAGAATTAGAAGTCCTCAAAAAGATAGTCTTAAAATACGATTTATTCCTATTAGTTGATGAAGTATATAGAGAGTTTGTCTATGATGGCAAAAGCCACACTTCCGTTTTGACATTGGATGGATTAGAACAACATGCTATCGTATTTGATTCTGTTTCCAAAAGATATTCAGCTTGTGGTGCAAGAATAGGAATGATTATTAGTAGAAATAAAGAAATGATGAATACTGCCTTGAAGTTTGCACAGGCAAGATTGAGCCCGCCAACTATGGGTCAAATCATGGCTGCCGCAATGGTAGATGTTCCTCAATCATTCATTACTGAAAGTATATCAGAATACGATGAACGCAGAAAAGTATGTATAGAAAGATTACAAAAAATGAAAGGAGTCACTTGTCCTAGACCAGGAGGTGCATTTTATTTATTTGTAAAATTACCTGTTGACAATACTGAAAACTTCTGCAAATGGCTGCTTGAAGATTTTGACCACAATGGAGAAACATTAATGATGGCTCCAGGTGCTGGATTTTATGCCACTCAAGGTCTAGGTCAGCAAGAAGCACGTATCGCCTACGTTTTAAATAACAATGACTTGCATAAAGCAATGGATTGCTTAGAAAATGCTTTGGAGGTCTATCCTCATAAATTGGCTGTCGCCGAATAAAATCGAGAAGGGCTTTATAAATACTCTTCTAAAGCCCTTCTTAAATTTTTATTCTTTTTAGATAATTCAATAAGGAGATTTATAATTTCTGCCTTACTTTTCTTATCTAAAACTTCTTTAAGATAATCGTAATTACTTTTAAAAAATGGTTCATCATAAAGTTCTAATTCATTGATATAATACATTAGGGCTACAATATGTTTACAATAATCACCCCAATCATAAGGACAATCACAATTGTGATTAATTACATCTAAATTTTCATTAAATTTTATGTGTAAATTATATTCATCTGTTCCTTGAACTACTCCTACAAATTCAAATTCACCAATACGATTTACTTCTTCTATTAAACCGTCATTATAATACGAAAGCCCTCTATTAATAATTTTAAGTTTTATTCTACTTTGAAAATTTTTAATATTAACCATCTTAAAAAAATTTACTTTAATAAATTGGCTTCTTTTTTCCTCAAAAACTTATAATATGTTTCTATTTGAGAACGAATAGCGACATCTCCTTTTTTATAATATTCATTAAGTCCTTCTTCGTCAATAATTCTAGATTTGACATTATCATTTAATTGTAAATTAAGAATGGATTTTATTTCATTTCTAATATCATCATCTAAAATAGGGAATGCGGTTTCAATTCTATAACTTAAATTTCTAGTCATAAAATCGGCTGAAGATAGATACATTTCTTCATTTCCATCATTTTGAAACCAAAAAACTCGGGCATGTTCTAAAAATCTATCAACTATACTCACTGCATGAATATTTTCACTTAATCCTTTTTTATTGGGAATTAAACAACAGATACCTCTAATGATTAAATCGATTTTAACTCCTGCTTGACCTGCTTTGTACAACAAATCAATCATATCTTTATCTTCGAGGCTATTCATTTTTAAAATAATATGAGCAGGTTTTCCAGCTTTAGCCAGTTCAATTTCCCTTTCTATTTTTTGTTCTAAACCCGTTCTCAGATTAAATTGTCCTACTAATAGGTGATTAAAATCTAACTGAGGTAATTTAACTGTTTCTAAGAAATTAAAAATCCTAGCAACTTCACCAGTCAATCTTTCATCATAAGTAAAAACACCAAAATCGCTATACACTTTTGCGGTATCTTCATGAAAATTACCTGTACCTAAATAAGTATATAACTCTTGTTGTCCATTCACTTCTTTCCTAACCATTGCTAATTTACAATGCACTTTTAAACCAGGAAAACTATAACATACTTGAACGCCTGCCGCCTCTAATTTTTCTGCCCATTCTAAATTAGCTTGTTCATCAAATCTCGCCTTTACTTCTACAAATGCCATTACCTGCTTACCTAATTTCGCCGCTTCCATCAAAGCATTCATAATGCGTGATTTTTTGGCAACTCTATATTGTACAATTTTAATATGCGTTACATCGGGGTCTTTTACAGCTTCTTCAAAGAATCGAACAACTGATTCGTAAGATTGATAAGGTACGTGCAATAAATGATCTCTTTCCTTAATTGCATCATAAATATCGTCTGCTTCTTCCAACTCTTCATAAGCAATAGGATCTAAGTCTTTATTTTTTAAATGTTCTAATCCAAAAGATGGAAATTTAAAGAAATCAAAATTATTGTGATAGCGACCTTCCTTGAGTAAATCCGCCTTCCCTAAGTCAAAAGTCTCCATCATATATTTTAATAAATGGTCAGGAATACGTCGATCATATACAAATCTTGAAGCGGGACCCACATTTCTTTTATTCAAGCTTTTTTTAATTTTTGTAATTAAATCTCCTTGAAATTCATCATCTATATATAATTCTGCATCACGAGTTAATTTAATAGAATAAGTATCAATAATATCATAGCCAGGGAATAGCATAGACACATTATGCCTTACAATATCATCCAATAAAATTATATTATGCCTTCCTTCTGACGAAGGTAATTCTACAAAACGAGGAGAATAATCAGATGGAATTTTTACGATAGCATATTCAGAATTAGAATTACTTTTATCCTTTCTTTTCAAATGTAAACTCAAGTATAATTCTGAGTTATTCAAAAAAGGCCTAACCATTCCGTTGACTAATAAAACGGGTTGTACAAAGGGCAATAAATTATCTGTAAAATACTCTTCTACAAATGCTTTTTGTTCTTCATTTAAATCTAATCTCCTTAGGATTCTTATATTATTCTTTTTTAACTCTGGAATAATAAAAGTTTTATAAATTTCTCCAAACTCCAATTGTTCATCAGTAACATAGTTCAAAATTTGTTTGATGGTCTCCTTCGGAGAAAAATCTAATCGCTTTTTAGCTTTTTTACCTAGCCTCATCAAATTTCTATGATGAGCAACCCTAACTCTAAAAAACTCATTTTGATTGGAAGAATAAATAGCTAAGAATTTAATTCTTTCAAATAGAGGAACACTCAAATCTTTAGCTTCTTGTAAAACACGTGTATTAAAAGACAACCATGTCAAATCTCTTTCTAAATATTTTCTATTATTATCTGCCATTTTTTATTCTTCTTTTAGAAAAAATATTGTTTAGGGTAATGAAACTGAGTCATAGAAGCAGTGTCTGTATTCCAAGCACTCCATTCATTTATATCTGCTTCTATTTTGACAATGGCACATGTTGGAACATTAGGGATATAATTCTTACTAAAGATATTCGCTAAATGAGTAAAATTGGGATTATGCCCAAAAATACAAACAGTATCCATATCATTATCTAGTGCTTGAATGATGTTGATTGTATTCTCTTCATCTCCCAAATACATTTTATTTTCTATACTAATATTTGAATGTGGAATTCCATATACATCTGCGAAATATTGTGCAGTTGTATGAGCCCTGACCGCTGGACTAGAAATCAATAAATTGGGGGTCTTTTCTTTAGCTTGAAAAACTTTAGCCATAAAAGGAGCATCTCTAAAACCTCTTTTATTCAAAGGTCTTTCGACATCTGATAGTTGCATATCTTCCCAACTTGATTTAGCATGTCGAATTAGATAAACTGTTTTCATTTTGTTCAATTTAATTGTATTCCTCCAAAAATACATCTTATACAATAGCGGTGCAAATAATCATTTTAATTTTTGTATTAATTATTTTTAAAATATTAATAATAAAAATAGCATTATTAAAAGATAAAGAAAATTCTTTATCTTTTAATTTAATGATAATAATAAAAATAAAAATATGAAAAATAAAAATTAGATACTTGTTTAAAATAAAAGAAAGTAATACCTTTGCGGTGCGGAGTCATACGACTAGCTCCCTGCTAATCCTCCAGGTGCGAAAGCAAGCAAAGGTACGCGGGTTGTAGCAGTGCGATATGTTCTCCGCATTTTTTATTTAGAGCATGTTTAAAAACCTACAACGGTTCCTGTTATATATAATTTTTCTGGTTTTTTCTGATTGCTAATATACACTCTTAACCACCTATAAAATTCGCCTTTGTCTTTAGCATCATATTCTACTTTTATTTCTGTAGTAGCACCAGCGGGTATCGCCTCATAATCCCAATCTACAGAAGTACAACCACAAGCCGTTCTTACATTATCAATATAAATGGCTTTGTCGGAAAGATTTTTCATTTCGAATGTTGCATAATGAAATTTTTTATATTCAATTTCACCAAAATCATATTCCTTTAAATTCCACTCTACTTTGGGTTCTTGATTAAAAGAAGCAACAAAAGCCAGAATTAATATCCAATACATATCACAAATATTTATTACTAAAATAAAACGAATTAATAAATAACTAATTGTAAGTATCTATTAAATTTAAAAGCAATTCATTACAAATATTAAAATTAATTAGTACTTTAGAGTAGCAATTTTATTTAATTAATAAAACAATACAAATATTTATGAAAAAAATAACACTAATCTTATTATTTTCTTTGTTTTTACAACAAGCTTATAGCCAAGTTTGGATTGATATAGCCGTTAAAGGAGGCTATGGTATGTCTCTATTATATAATAAAAACTTATTAGATGATGGAGCTTATAATCACCACTTGACAGGTGCAGGAGGATTTGGTGGTCGTCTAGGAGTTAATATTGGTGAATCCAATGGCTTTACATTGGAGGTAATGTCTCGTAAAATGAAGCAAGATTTTGACTATACTATTGCAGGTCAAAACTTCAATACTCAAGTAGAATGGAAAAATTTGGATTTATATTTTTTATATAGGTATAATTCAAATAGGGTGTTTATGGAATTAGGACCAATGCTATCATTAGTAAGAAGTGTCGATCATACTGATGACAATCCATTGGCAGCAACTATTCTAAGTGTAACAGGTGCAGAATCTTATTCGGAATTTTATAATGATAAATATATTTCAGGGGTATTTGGTTTTGGAGGATTTTTAGTAGGGACAGAAGTTGTTTCTTTAAATTTATTTTTCAGAGTACACTATGCTTTCCAAGATTTCATTAATGATAAAGGTCAAAACCCTGAAGCTACTGGCATTATTAGAAGTTTCCCAGCTCCGATTAGAGAAAAAACTTATGATGAATACAAATCTACTAATCCAATTTTTGGAGAAGTAGGGATGGAATTAGCGTTTGGATTAGGTCAATTTGCTCGTTCAAATTGTAGCACAAGAATGCACTTTTTCTGGTCAGGAAATAGATAGGTTGAGTACTTAATACACTGTAACATAAATAAAATTGTATTTTGAAAGAGCCTTTTGTTCTGAC
>JAHDBK010000055.1 GCA_020630455.1 Saprospiraceae bacterium | reverse complement strand
TTTTCAAAATTTATTCTCTTTAAGCCAAGCCGACAAAACTACAAGTGTCCAAATATGAGACCATTTTATAGTTGGGACATCCTTTAAAAATTCATTCCAAAGATTTTGCAATCCTTTTGAATCAAAAAAATCATAATTCTTGAGGTGTTGAATGTGCGCCTCACAAAAAGTTTTTAATTGATTTTTCATCCAATAACTCCAAGGAAAGCTAAAACCCATTTTTTTGCGATGAACAATTTCATCTGGCAATAATGGATTTAAAGATTCTACTAAAAGAGATTTAGGATATTTAGGGTACTTCCATTTATCTTTTATGGATAATGTATATTCTACTAAATCGGTATCAAAGAAAGGTACTCTTACCTCTAATGCATGTGCCATACTCATTTGGTCCGTATCTTTCAACAAAACATTTTGTGTATAACCCGTTATTTCCGCTATTGAAATTTGGGAAAGCATTGGCATTTGTTTCAAATCATTTTTAATACTAAATAGTTGCTGTTGCAAAGCATCTATATAAGGAACATTTTGAGTAATATTATTAATAGTATTTTGAGATAACAACCTTCTAGATAATGGATAAATCTTATCAATCGAAAATTCGTTAGGCTCTGCCAAAAGGGATATTTTTTCAGATTTAGCACTATCTAGAAACATTGCTGCAGTTGACAATACTCCTTTTTTAATCCCTTTGGGCATTTTCCACATTGGAGCGTATTTTGATATTTTTTTATAGTTTTTAAAAATATCGTAACCTGCAAATAATTCATCTCCTCCTAGTCCTGAAAGAGCAACAGTTATCCCTGCTTGTTTAACCATTTGAGATACAATAAATGTATTTGCTCCATCACCGCTTGGACTATCGAATTGAGGAATAATTTCAGGTAATTGTTCTAAAAAATTATTAGCAGAAAGTTCTAGTTGAGTATGATTCGTATTGTATTTTTTAGCAATGATTTTTGCATAATGCGATTCGTCAAATTCTTTCTCTTTAAACCCTATTGAAAAGGTATTTATTTTTTGATTACTAACATTTGCCATTGCCGCTACTACCGCACTAGAATCGATACCCCCTGACAAAAAAGCTCCTAAAGGAACATCGCTAATCATTCTCCTCTCAATAGCTTGGAAAAATAAATCCTTTACATTATTTTTTATTTTTTGTTCGCTTTCTTCTATTCTGTGAGCTTTAGAAATTTGCCAATATTTTTTAATTATAAATTGTCTATTTTTATAAATAGCAAATTCACCAGGCATCAATTGTTTAACCCCTTCAATTAATGTATTGGGAGCATGTACTGTCTGATAACTAAGATAATCACACAAAGCTACTTTATCAATTTTTCGAGGTATTGCATTGGTAGATAATAAAGCACGTAATTCGGAAGAAAAAATTAATTGACTATCATTATTATAATAATAAAAAGGTTTTATACCTAGTCTATCTCTAGCAATAAATAAAGAATTTTCTTTATTATCCCAAATTGCTATTGCGAACATGCCTCTTAGCAAATGGAGGAATCCCTCACCCATTTGAATATAAGCTGCTAATAAAACTTCTGTATCTGAATTAGTTGAAAAAGAATAGTTTTGTAGTTGTTTTTTTATTTCGAGGTAATTATATATTTCACCATTAAAAACCATCACATATCTACCAGAATTATCTGTGAATGGTTGATTAGCAGCATCGCTCAAATCAATAATGGAAAGTCTTTGATGCCCTAGTCCAACATTTATATTAGCATAGACACTAGAGGCATCTGGACCTCTATGTTTTAAAGTATTATTCATGACTTGAATAATACTTTTATTTTTATCGACATTATCAATACCAATAATACCGTTTATTCCGCACATGATTTAATTAAATTTTTAATTTTATGTTCAAAATGTTGGAATGTAAACTCTTTTAACAACTTTTCTTTTCCTGCTTTTCCCATTTTGATATTTTCATCTGGATTGTTAATTAAATACAATATCTTTTCTTTAATAACATTAATATCTTGCTCAATTAAAAATCCTGTTTTATTATTATCAATTACATCTTCAGAACCACAATTAATGGCACCTATACAAGTTTTATCAAAAGCCATGGCTTCTAAAAATACTATTCCAAATCCTTCGCCAGTACTTGGTAAAATAAAAAAAGAACAATTTTTATATAAATCAACAAGTTCTTCATCTGACAAATTAGATTGAAAAGAAACTATATCTTGGACACCTAAAGACAATGCCCATTTTTTGTGCTCTTCTAATGCATCTCCAGATGCTAATATTTTATATTGAAACTGATTTGTCCTTAAAAAATCTTGTATTTGAGCAACTGCTTCTATTGTTTCTTTTATTCCTTTATAGTTTTCAGACTTTTCTAATCTTGTAACAGAAAAGAAATAAGCTTGGTGTTCCGCTAATAGTGAATTTGATTGTTCAATCCATTGGTCAGGTAAGGTGTTGAATATCTTTTTAATTTTATTTAGTGGAACTTGATTTGTTTCATTAAATTTCTTACAGGTATATTCACTAACAGACCAAAATTCATTGACAAAAGGATAGAACCATTTTAGTTTTCCTCTATCAAACCAAGCATCTATGCCATGAATTATTATTATGACTTTTGCCCTAGGAGAAAATATTTTTAAAAAAGCTAAAAATGCAAAATTCAAATGGCCAACGATAATAATTTTAGGTTGGTTAAAAATAATATATTTGATAACTGAAAAAACAAAACGAATTTTATTTTTTTCATATTCATCGTTCAGAGATAAATGAACAACTTCATCATCAAAAACTTTTTTAAAATTACGGTTAAATCTAGGAATCCCACCATTACCTGATAATTGAGAATATAAGGTTAGTGTTTTTTTCAATTTTTTATATAAATATATTTAATGATGTATCTAAAAAATAAAAAATAAACAATGGAATAATATACCAAATTAAGAAAAACTATTCCCCAAAAAGTAACACCATCATTTTCCAAATAAATAAAGTCGTATAAAATAACATTAATGAAAGCGAACTTGACTATTATATTTTGTTTAATATTTGTAAAAAAATAATACATCATGGCACCTATGGCAAAGCCATATAAATATATAATTCCAAACATTCCAAACTTTCCAAAATCAATATAAGCATCTGTAAAATATCCTAAACTAATAGAAACCCCTTTGGTTAGCTTTACTAGATTATCGCCTGTATATTTATCAAATTTAGCTAAATCGTTTTTAATAGGTTTTGATGGATAAATTACTCTTGGAATTAAGTTATACGTTGCATTATTAAATAAAAGTTTTCCTTTTTCATGTGGTTGTTTTTTAGGAACATAATTCATTGTTCTTGCTAAAAAATGAGTGTAGGCTATTCTTTCAAAAGCAAGCTTTACTGCTTTTTCTTTGACATCAGGAGGTAATTCATTAACTAAAGTATAGACTTTTTTAAGTGCCTCAGTACTTGAAACTTGTACCGTCTGTGTACTTGTTCCTTTGTTTAAAAATTTTCTATAAGAGCCTTTAACAGCAAACCAGGTAAATGCTAAATTAGCTAATAGTAGAACAACAGGTAAAGAGAAAAACAGATACTTTATTTTTACTTTTTGAATAAAAGAAAAAAGTATTATTGCTACAAAAAATATAACTGTTTTAAAATTAGAAAAATATGATAAAAAGCCAAATATGAACTCGAATGCTACTATTAAAGCAAATAGCCATATTTTTTTTTTATTGAGAATGGATACAAAGGCAAATATACAAACAATCACCCATTTCAATAAAGCTACCCTTAATATTATCTGAGTTGTGCTTAAAAATAAAAATGCATATTCTCTTAAAAAGTTATATAAAAAAAACCAAAAAATGTATAATAAAAATACTTTATTTAGATTAATTTCTCTACTCTTCTCTTTTATAAAATCGAAATTAATCGGTGGTATTTTATCTACCCAAAACTTAAGACCTAAGGCTAAAAAAACTAGACCTACAAGACTTAAAAAACAAGCTAAATCTCCCGTCCCTATATTATAAACATCGTTAATTGGCTTACCTAAATAGGAGGATACAAATAATACCCCACTTGCCTGAATCCAATGATAAAAAAAAATAAAGAAAAAAATACCAGGCAAAAAAGGAACAAACATTAACTTCGTTAATAATAATAATGTTCCTATTGAGATTAACCAAAGAAAGGGATGAGGAGTAAACAATAGAAAAAACAAAATCAAACATATAAATAAATATATGTAAGGAGATATTTCTATTGATTTTAATTTTAAAGGCAAATCCTTAATTCCTATTTTTTTCCAATATAAGTATAGTGCCTACCAAAAATTTTAAATAGACTTTTAAAAAATTTAGAATCAAAATCTTCAGTACACAATTTACTAGGATTTACTCTAGGCAAAAGCAACCATTGAAAATGATTACTTGTGGTTTTTGTGATTTGCAAGCCTGCTTTCTTCAAATAATTAGATACCATAAAATATAAGAAATAGTTCTCATGAGGTTGCAGACCTGCTCCTGAACTAAATGGTTGACCACTTATCCAAGCTTTAATCCAAGCAATTGTCATCCCATTAAAATAGTTTTCGGTAGTTAATATAAATTCCCCTCCTGGTTTAAGAACTCTATACATTTCTTGAGCCATTTTACGTGGCTTCAGGACATGCTCCATCGTTTCGCAACTAATGATATAATCAAAAGAATTTTCATCAAAACTGAGTTGTTCTGCATTTTCAACTTGAAAAATTAAATTTTTAATAGATTCATTCTTATTCTTAATTGCAATATCAATTGCTGCGTCTGAAAAATCAGTAGCATAAAATGTCGAATCTGGAACTTTTTCTGCTAAATATGTAGCAAATATTCCTCTTCCACAACCAATTTCTAGTACTTTTTTACCTGACAAATCAGGCAACAATTTCATTACTGTTTGATACCAAGGTTTTTTTAAAGAATTAACCTTTTCATTCTGTTTTTCTTTATGCCAAAGGTCAAATTTATTTTTTGTTTCTTTCATAATTAATAAATTAAAAACGAGCTAAAATGTGTTTAAAACTTAGCTTTATTAAATATTTTCAAATAAATCAATACATGATTTTATCATTATCCCTTTATTAAATTTTGTTTCTACTTTTAGGCGTCCTTTATCTCCCATTGATTGTAATAATTGAGGATTTATAAAAAACTGTTCAATTGCATTAGCTATTTGTTTTGGAGCATTAGGCTCTACAATAAACCCATTTTCGTTATTTATTGTAAAATCTAGAAATCCTCTTTTATTAGAAACTATAACTGGTTTCCTAAAAGAATTCGCTTCAATTGGTACTAAAGGAAATGCTTCTTCATTTCTAGTTGGGACCAAAACAACGTTTAAATCCTTATAAATTTCGGCTAAAGTATCCTTATAGCCTTCCCAAACAATATCGTCTTGTAAGTTATATTGTTTAATTTGATTTTTAATAAAAGAAATATATTCTTCATCTCCTTTACCAATAATCTTACATTTAAAATGATATTTTTTCTCTTTAAGAATGGCCAAAGCATTGATTAAATCTTCATGTCCTTTACGAGGAATTACTTGACCGACAATACCTAGAGTTAAAAATTCTCCTTTTTGATTTTCATCAATTTCTTCTGTCAATCGAATACCATTATGTATGACTTCCACCTTGGATTTATCTATACCGCATACTCCTAAATCTTCTTTAATGAAATTAGATACTGCTATAT
This sequence comes from Saprospiraceae bacterium, assembly GCA_020630455.1. Lineage (GTDB taxonomy): Bacteria > Bacteroidota > Bacteroidia > Chitinophagales > Saprospiraceae > JAHDCE01. Next base: position 6,531 of record JAHDBK010000055.1, on the reverse strand, counting down.
ATTTAGTAACATCTGCATCTATTTTTTTCAAAACCATTTTTCCTCTTTTATTATACTGATATGAATCATGTACATGAAAAAAAACAGGAATTTTATTCAACAGAAACGAGGCGGCATAAATAAACCTATCATTAGAAGTATAAATTATATCTGGTTGAAATTTCTTAATAATTTTCCTTATAGACCATAGTGCTTTAGGTAAATTTATTAGTGTATCTAAAGTCCACCAAATTTGGGTTATATAAAACCAGCCCAATTTAATTGGAGCAGATTTTATATTCATATTTTTTAGTGCTTTCTCAAAAACGCCATCATTCCAACCATTATAAATACAGAAAACATCATATTTATCTTTTAGGCCACTTAATACATCAAGAGTTACTCTTTCGGCACCCGCTACGGCATTACCTCTTGCTACAACAAGAATCTTTTTTTTCAATGGATCATTTCTTTTTCTATTGCTTTTGCAATATTATTAAAGTCAAAGTTACTAATTATTTTTTTTGATTCGTCTTTCATCTTCTGAATAGATACATTATCTTTTTTTATAATTAAATTTATTTTTTTTATAATATCCTCTTTTTTGTCATACTTAAAAACGTATCCATTCTTACCTACATTTACAAGATCTATTGCAGAACCAACTTTATCACTTGCTAAAATAACACAACTCCCAGCCATTGCTTCATTTATAGCTAAACCCCAAGTTTCACTTTTTGAACTCAATATAAAAACATCAAAGAGCTGATAAAATATAGGTATGTTTTTTTGATTTTGAAAACCCACAAATTTTATATTGGGGTTATCCTTTGCCATCAATTGTAGGTCTTGTAATAAGTGACCCGTTCCGACTAGAATTAATTTTGCGTGTTTATTTTTTATTTGATTAAATGCTCTTATTAATATTTCTAAGTTTTTAACTTTTTCTAATTTCCCTACAAATCCAAAGATTAAGTCATCTTCTTTAAGATTATTATCACTTCTTATTGTGTCTAAATCATCTTTTGAATATTCAAAGCTAAATCTTGCATTATCTATAGCATGTGGAGCAAAGACCAATTGTTCTTCTTGTAAGCCATGTTTTATAAAATATTTTTTATTATTGGTACCGACATAAAATGCTTTATCTATATATTTATAGACCCATTTAAGAACAATTCTTCGTATTGTTTTTTTAAAGCTAAATGACTCGCTTTCATCAAGAAGATGAGAATCTCCTCTAAAATAAACAGGAATTTTTCCTTTAAAATATCTCATTATGCTAAAGTGACCCTTAAAATTCCACCCAAAAACCCAAATTGCGTCGGGCTTCCATTTTTCTATTTGATTTATCAAGTTATGTTTAGTAAAAATATTTTTTCTTTTTACATCTTCTATAAATTCATACTGATACCCATCTAATAATGGTATATCCCATTTTATTTCTTTTCCAAAATCTTTATCAAATAAAACATCTTCTTGTCTTTTTGTAAAAAAGACTTTAATATCAATATTTTTTCTTTCAGTAATCAATTTAAACAGAGGAGCATGATACTGAATTGGGTGAGTATTGACAATAGCTAATTTGACTAAAGATTTGGTCATAATTTTTTTCCTGTCAATTTTTCTACATAATCGACAATCGGTTGAGTTTCTTTTTCTAATCTCAACCTTAGATTTTCATCCATTTTTTCTAATTTCTGAGGTTGTTTTCCTCCAAATAGTAAAAATATTTTTTTAAGGCTACTTCTAAATGAATCGGGAGTTTTATTCCATACTTTTTTAATTGATGGTAAACCAGCTAGAAATTTCCTTAAATAATGTAATTGTATTTCACCTCCTTTATTATAAGCTTTTTGTTCTGGTAGTGGATAATATTCTAAATCTAAAAAATCCAAAATTTCTCGATAGACTTTTTCTGAATCTTCTTTCAAATCATTATAAGAAAGAACCAGTATTTGATTTTTATCAAATAATGAATAATAATATTCTAATTGACTTTTGAAATCGATAAGTTTTCTATAAAAGAGGTTTTCTGCGAAAGTTGCTGTATTGGGGATTAGATTTCCTTTAATTCGTTCTTCTTCTAAAGATAATGCTTTTTCAAAGTCTAATACATCCTCTTCAAAATTAGTAATATTATATTTAAATAAAGACCACAATAAGTCTGTTGGTTTTCTAAGAATACATATCAATTTTACATTAGGATTTAATTCTTTAATTTTTTGAGCTGCAATTTTTGAGTACAAATATAAAACTGATTTTTCTCCAATTACTTTCTTTCCCTTAGCCTTTGAAAAATGAGATAAATATTCTTCATCATTTTGAGCAGTTCTTTTCTTTAACCAATTCAATTCAGAACACAAATAATTGAACTCCCAAATTCCTGGCATAAAAACCTGAGGATGTCTTATCAAGTAATTAGTCAAAGTAGTCGTACCACTTTTAATGGCACCAATTATGAAAAAATTAGGAACTATGGCTTCTTCTTTCATATTACTTTTTCAATATTTTCAACCAATACTTGACAAGAAGCTTTCGAAGAGTATTTATCTAATTTTGATAAATTAGGATTCCATTGAGGATTAAACAAATACTCGTATAATACTGGTTTTATTTTTTTAACCATCGTTTCAAAATCATCTCCTTCGCTATATTTTACTAAATATTGATCTCCATTTACTTCTTTTAATATTTCTACAACTGAGCTTTCTTCATGAAAAACTGCAAAAACAGGTCTTTTAGAAAGAAGGGATTGAAAAATCTTTGAAGCTGTATAATGTTTTTCAGTAGAACCTATTACGATAACGCCCTTTGCTTTGGCAAGGAAATTTAATATTTCTAAGAAAGGGAACCTATCTTGTATCTCATTAACTCTATCAGCTACATTATAATCTTTAGATATTTCTTTTATTGTAATTCCAGGATAATAGCCTGTACCTAAAAAGTGCATTTTTTTAGTTTCTATAGACATCTCTTGTCTAATTTGGTCTAAAGACCTAAACATTGCCTTCATAAACATATGGGAATGAGGTAAAAAGGCTCCAGCATAAACATATGGTTCATCATCATCATTCCAAGGGAATTTTAAACCTTTTAATTCTACAGTATGATCAAAAGGATCAAAACCATAAGGCATTCCTGCATTTTGAATTTTTTTATTTTTAAAATTCCTATCTAACATATCCGCATAATAAGATTCAGAAACGCCTGTAATTAAAGCTGCTTTTTTAACTGAATACGGTTCTAAGATTTTAGCGATTAGTTGAGAAAACCAAGCCCTAGAAAACGTACCTTGATATTCATTTAATTGATTAATCCAAGGATCAATATAATCAATTCCATAAGGTATTTTTGTTTTATTATAAATCAATCTACCTAAAATTGCCGTATAGAATGATGGTATTGGAATCCAAATAAAATCAATCTCTTTTTCTTTTATAATTTGTAGTGCTTTTTTATACAATTGAAAAAATGCCCTTAATGCAATATCTCCAATTAAACGCGGTTTGGTAATTTTAAATGCGTCGGTTCTATAAACTTCATAATGATCTTTAAATGTTTTTTCAAAATCATAATCTGGTTTTTCTTCAAAACACTCCTCTTTTACCGTCAAGACAATAGGATGCCAACCAAAATCAGGTAAAAAATTACCTATTAAACGAGGTCGGTGTACTCCTGCTAAATTAACAGGGTGCCAATGAGGATAAATTATTAATATATTTTTCATAAAATTTGTTCTAACTCATTAAGCCATTTCTGTTGTTCAACCTCCCAGTTTAATTGTTTATTTGCTAACTTCCAAGCATTTTTTCGATGTGATTCTAAAAGTTCTTTATTATCAATATACTTATTAAGAATCTCAACCAATTGTTCAATATTTCCAATTTCATAAGAAAAACCAACAGAAGGATAATTTTGTATAAAATGTTTTTGGGCATCCGTCTCAGATAATATTAAAGCATTTCCACAGATTAAATAAGTAAATATTTTATTAGATAGTGCGATATTATTATTTACAGAAAAGCTAGGTTCAAGCGCCAAACCAATAGAATAATTTTTAGCTAGGTCAAAAATTTTATTTTCACTAACTGCTTCTAAAAAAGTTATCTTATGACTAGAGTCATTATTTAAAATATTAAGTAATTCCTCTTTAACTTTTTCTCTACAATGCCCAAGAATTATTAATTCTAAATTTTCGTCATTAATTTTATTTAGCGCCCTTAAAATATCTTGTAAACCTCTATTTAGACCAACATTTTGAGAAAACCAAAAAAGAGTGATTTTTTTAGTTAAGTTGGAATTAAATTCTTTTTGGTAAGACTTAGCAAAAACATTATTAATGTTAAATATATTTATTTTTGGATACAGTTTTTTTAATTTTTTACAAATTAAAGGACTTGCTGCACTAACAAAACAAGATTTTGGCAAGATTTTGTTCTCAACAAAGTCTATTAATTGGCTTTTTTTATTATTAATATCTAACTCTCCTCGATGAAAATCTTCAGCATCAAATGCAAAAGGAATATTTAATTTAGATGAAAGATAGAAAACAGGATATAACGCTCCAATGTTGTGTCCAATAACCAAGTCGCATTGCAATTTTTCAAGGTTTTTTTTAAAATAACTAACAATAATCCAAGAGCGCTTTGATATTCCATAAGATGCTAATTTTAGATCTTTTTTATATGAATAAAAATAAAAACAAGTTTTTTCAATAATACTTGCAATTAACCAAGGAATAAAAGGTTTGCGAGTTGCAGATAAATAAATCAATTTAATATTCTTATTAAATGAAATTTGAGAATCAATATTTTGACTCCAACCACCAATATCAAATAAAATACATGTTATTCTATTATATTTTTTTTGTATAGCTAAAAGTTCTTTATATAATCTAGGGTTAGTAGTTAGATTAGATGTTGTTACAAAAAGAATATGTTTATCCTTCATAAATTTTAAAATTAGTTTTTTTTATAGCACCGCAGAAATCTAAAACTACCTTTTCTTTTGGAATATCAATACTTAAAAATTCTTTGTGTGCTACTAAAAACACTATAATATCTGCCTTTTTAATAGCTTCTCGATAATCTGTTAATTTAAAAATATTATGTTCTTTTATATTAGGTTCAACAATGAAATATTCTTCATTGTGTCCGTCTTGCATAATTTTTTGTACTATATATTTAGCTGGACTTTCTCTTAAATCATCAATATTGGGTTTAAAAGCTAAACCCAAAAGAGCAATCTTAGGTTTTACACCATTTTTTAATTGAAACTCTAATTTTGTGTTTTTAATTTTCTCAGCACACCAAAAAGATTTGTAATTATTAATTTCTCTTGCCTTTCCAATAATTTGAGATTCCATTGGAAAATCTGAAACAATAAAATAAGGGTCAACTGCAATACAGTGTCCTCCAACACCACAACCAGGCTGTAATATATTTACTCTTGGATGTTTATTGGCTAAATGGATAAGTTCCCAAACATTAATATTAGCTTTATCACATATAATAGATAATTCATTTGCAAAAGCAATCTGTACATCTCTAGATGAATTTTCAACCAACTTACACATTTCTGCAGTTCTAGAGTTAGTTTTAAAGAGTTCCCCTTTTACAAATCTTACATAAAAATCAACAGCAGCATTCGTAGATTCTTCATCAATGCCACCAATAACTCTATCATTATTAACTAGTTCATACATAACATTTCCAGGTAAAACTCTTTCTGGACAATATGCAATATGTAAATTTCCTTTTAAATCACCTCTGTGGGAGTAAATTAACTCAGCCATTTTTTCAGTCGTTCCTATTGGACAAGTAGACTCAATGATGTACAAATCACCTTTTTTTAAAATAGGAATTATTTTTTTAGTTGCGGCTTCAACAAAAGAAGTATCAGGTTCATTTTTATTTTTGAATGGAGTTGGAACAACAATTAAATATATACTGGCTTTTTGAGGTTCTGTACTAGCTTTTAAAAAGCCTTTAGACACAACTTTCTGAAGGATAACATCTAAATCTGGTTCAAAAATATGCATCTTCCCTTGATTAACCGTATCTACAACTTTTTTATTGATATCTACACCTAAAACTTTTGTATTATTATTTGCAATTAGAATTGAGGTAGGAAGCCCTATATAACCTAATCCTAAAATTACTACATTTGGATTTTCCATTTTTTAAAAATTTAGCTAAATATTCTTTTTTAAAAATTGAATTATTCTTTGAGTTGCCAAGCCATCTCCATAAGGATTATGAAGTTCCGACATCTTTTTATATTTTACTTTATCATTAATTAATGATAAAGATTCAGAAACTATTTTTTCAACATTAGTTCCTACTAAAATAACTGTCCCTGCTTCAACAGCTTCTGGTCTTTCGGTTGTATCTCTCATTACTAATACAGGTTTACCTAATGAAGGTGCTTCTTCTTGAACACCACCACTATCCGTGATAATTAGATAAGACTGATCCATTAACCAAATAAAATCTTGATAATCAAGAGGGTCAATTAGAATAATATTAGGATTATTTCCTAATTTTTCAA
>JAHDBK010000054.1 GCA_020630455.1 Saprospiraceae bacterium | reverse complement strand
TCCACCAGTTAGGGCGTAAATCTTTTATCTTTAATCTCATATCGTTTTGGTTTTACTCTTTAATTCTGAATTGATCTGGAACATTTTTATTACCCGGTAACTTTGTGTAAGCGAATTGCGCACCCTCTAAGGTTGTCTTTGCATTGTCTATAATGTTTTTTGCTATACCGTTTATAGATTTTGCCCTACTCATCTCTTCTTTTAAGCTTTCTCCTTTAAGCTCTTCATCACTTAATCGTTCCAATTGTGCGAATAAATGGTTATTTAAATCTGTCAACGTATTATTCATTTTCTATACTATTTATTTGGTTTTCAATATTCTTTACCAACACCAATGATGGTATTATTTCCTTTGGGTAATCATGTTTTGAGTTTCTATACATATTCTCTATCATACTCATCAACTCCCAATTTGAAGGGTCGCAGTTATCTATATTTTCGGACTTGCATTTTAAAATGTGTTTATCTGGAATTTTGCCATAACGCTTTTCCCACTCTTGACGATGTTTTAAAGTTTTTTTACCTTCTCCCAAAGTCTTTAATACATAACCATCCTTGTCTTTATGCTCCCCGTTTACATAATTATGGGGCAACCTGCCTTTTTTAAATCTTGTAGCCTTAGTTCTTTCGATAGCGTCTAAAGACATATATTCTTCTTGCTTTTTACCTTTGTTAAATGGTATATCTCCTTTCTTTTTTCTACTGTCAAGTTTCCTTTGCTTAATAACCTCTTTAGGTATCTCTAAACCATTATTTTTTAAAAACCTCATTATCCTACCGTAAGATGCATTTAATTCATCTGCCAACCTCTTAACTGGCTTATTTAAATACTCATTCTTTATATGCTCTTCTTGAGCTTCCGTAAACGGCTTAAAATATCCTTTTGGCATATCGTTTTGGTTTTAAATAAAAAGCCCTACTTAGATTTAATCCGAGTAGGGCATAAAAAAACTCGGTTCTATGTGGAAGGAAACCGAGTGATCTTAAATATTTTTCGATTAGCCTTCCACAACTAATTTATTTCGTTGGTGTAAATATATGAAAATATTTTCTAAAAAGAACAAATAATTGAAAAATATTTCTATCTTTGTGTCAAGATTTAGTTTGCGCTACATCGGAATCGAAAAGAATATAAAAAGCTATTTATAGCAAATCTTCAACCCTTCGGAGCAGCGCAAACCTCTTGAAGGGTTTTTTTATCCCTTATATATAAAGACATATTGGATTGTTCGCAAAACTCCGTAAGGATAGGTAGATGCAAGACTTCAATGGCAACATTGTTGGATCAGATAGCTTTTTGTCTTTCAGTTAAATATCGATAGCCTGACTGTGTGAATCGATAGCCAGACGAGCGGATACCTTATTTGCGTTGATGGTCTTGAAAGGCTAGTTATTTTTTACCTAGGTTTTTTCTAACTAGCTTTTCAGACCTTCCGTTCGTTGTCCTTTTTGTTTGAGTAATCGCCTAACGGCTCTAAATAAATATATAATGATTGAAGTGTACACAGATGGAGGATGTTCTCCAAACCCAGGCAAAGGCTCTTGGGCATTCGCAATTAGTAAAGAACATTATAATAGTGGTTATAATAAAAACACCACTAATAATGCAATGGAAATGACAGCAATATTAAATGCTATTAAGTATTGTAGGTTTAAAGATAAAAGAATACCTATAATAATATATTCGGATAGTAAATATTGTGTTGATGGTTTTATGAACTGGATGCATAATTGGGAAAAAAGAAATTGGCTTAAAAAAGGCGGTATTAAAAACCTTGATTTATGGAAGGAACTTTTTTCTGTAAAAAACGATGTAACATTAAAATGGGTAAAAGGTCATTCAGGAAATGAAATGAATGATTTTGTAGATAATTTATGTACAATGGAAATTGAAAACAACAATCGATTACATTGTATTTAAACGATAAAAACAAACACTTAAACGGTAAAATAGTATTACCTCTGTTTTTATGAGGTTTTACTAGGTCATAGTTAATAATAAACTTTATATATTTAGAAAATATATAATTCTCTTAATAAGTTTATTATAACTTCCCCCGTGTAATGTCTTAAAGCACAAAGTATTGAGTAATTTTAAGGTAATATTTAACCCTTAATTTACTCATTATGAAAAAGCATTTATTTGCAATCTTATTAGCAACAGCAACATTAGGAACAATTTATTCCTGTACAGAAACCAACGAAGATGAAGTTTATAACGAAATTCCAGCAGATTCACCAGACCCTGACGAATACCAACGCCCAGGGGGAGGAAACGGATAGTACTATATTAGGTACGGCACTTGTAATTTTAGCAGGTGTCGTACTTTATACGGATAAAATAATAGATTACTTCAATATTGAATTTAGCCACCAGTTTGAATATTACAATAATATGGAGGTCTTTATATGGTGTTTATCCGCCACTATAAGCCCTTTATTGTTGATCGCTGGTTATTGGGTAAAACCTTACAGATGGGCTTTAGCTTCTCCATTATCCGCTTACGCTGTACAGTTAATGTATATTTGGCGTGATGAAAAGTGGATTCAAAGAGATTATTTTTGGCAGCATACTATTGCTTTTATACTTACATTTTATGTAGTTATTCAGTTGTATAATGTTTTGCGATATAGAAAAAGCAGGGAGTTTTATATTGAGATAATAAAATCATTATTTATGTTCATTGGACCCGAAGTTGAGGAGAAAGGATATATAAAACCCGAAATGAAAGAAGAGTTTGCAAGAAGAAGAATACAATTAACCGATAAAGCCGTTGGCAATGAATAATAAGATTAAAAAAGTTTACGATTCCCCTTTAATACCTAAAGAGCATGCTGATATATATAAAGATGATATTTCTAAATATATCGAACAGAACGAAAAAATAATAAAGGAGAATAAGGATCAAATAAGGAATAATTTACATTCAAGTTTTTTCTTTAAGAATCTAGCCATTTCGTAACGGTTTCTTGATTTAACAATATTCTAGTAACTTCTTTTGTAATTTCTCTTTTAAAAGCACTTTGTAAAACAGGGTGCTTTATTATTTTATCTTCATTTTTAGAGAAGCTTAATGCAAAATCATCTAAAGAAACCATATTATCACCTACTTTAATTAACTCCTTTTCGGTTTCTTCTTGTTCGTTAAAGAACACTCTTTTCAACTCCTTTATCTGTAATTCATCGAGTGATTGCCTACGTACAGCCATACGGAATTGATCGTATGTCATACCTAATACTTCACCGTAAACCCCCCATTTATTGGAGTTTACAGCCTTATGAGACTTTATTTTTTTATAGAAATCCATAATTTGGTTTTGTTAACTTATGAAAATAATTTCGTTTTATTGTTCGCTTTAGAAAAATATTTCTTAGATTTGTCTAGCAAACATAAGACAACTGCTAAGATATGATACATAATATTAAAAACCCAACAATGAACTACAGAAGATTTATCAATGATTCTTATGTAGACCACGTACAAGGAACTGAATATGATATTGTTAGCAATGTAGATGAAGAGGTGTATGTAAGGGTAGATATGTGTAACGGTGGTGTTATCGTGTTGAATGAAAGCCTATTGATAGACAGTGATGCTAAGAAGCAATTATTGTTTTCAAAGGTTGATGAAGTGATAGGGGATAACGAGGTGGAGATGGAAAGCGATTACGAGCATCCAAGTATAGCGGGTGGAATTTACAGCAACATATATTAATCATAAAAAACCAAAACGACATGACAACAGTTGAAAAAATAAAGCATTTAGAAAGCGAAATCTACGAAAAGCAAACACAAATAGAGTTCAATATTGAAGAATCTAAAAAGGGAATCAAGCCTATTTTCAATATGAAGTGGAATCAAGAACTGGCAATTGAGATTGAAGCTTTTGAAAACCAAATAGAGAAGTATAAAGAAAGTCTAACATTAATATCTGCATAACCATGATCTACACAAAACACAGTAACGGATTAGTATACATAAGTAATAACACTAAGGTAATAGATATACTAAGTAAAGACGATATGATGCAGAAGGTTAAAAGCCAGACCTTCTTACAGAGAATGTTCAACCCGATTAAGATATTATAATGGACGTATCAAAGATAGAGAACGGAACATGGAAAACTGTAGAAACCCATTTCCCTAACGTTGGTGGGTTAAAAATAGAGGTTGTTTCATTTGATGAAAAGGGAATAATGGGCAGAAAGATCTGCAATGTAGTCACTAGGGATTATGATTACAAAGAATCACATGCAGAGTTAATAGCAGAAGCTGGCACAATAACAAATAAATGTGGTTTTAGTCCAAAGGAACTGTTAGAGCAAAGGGATCAACTTTTAAAGGTTTGTTTAGAGTTAAGAAGTGATCTTTTTTACCAATTAGAAAGCAAGTTTGGGGCTGAAAAATCAAGTTATTATCCTAGCATTTTGAATTCTGATTCAATTATTAAAAAAGTAAAAAACAATGAACGATAGAATAAACAATGTAGTGGAGAAGATACATGATAGGGATGAATTTATCTATCGGTTAAGCAAGGCAACGGGAATAAGCCTATCTACTATCATAAGCCATTGGATTAAGCGTAGCAAGTTTATCATTCCTGAAAAGTATTTAGAAACGGGTTACGAGGTATCTGTTAAGACGTTGCAAGATCAGGAAGAACGGATAAAGAAACACGAGGACTATATAAGAAATTTAAAAGTAACATTTGAAGAAATAAAACCATGATAATAGCCCAAATAGCCTTTTACCTATCAATAAGATTGATAATACAGATAGCACCTAACCAGATAAGAACATTTATAAAACTTAACAAATGAAAGTCCTAAGCGTAGAACTACCAGAGCGAAATATAACCCCTAGAGATTGGTACAGGAAGGTATTTAAAACTGAATTAAACATTGAAAGATTTATTAAAGCATTAAAAAACCAAAACGATGGAAAAAAGTAAAACACATTACAGAAACGTATTTAAATCAGATCATTTAGGTGTAGCGGATTTAGAGGATATGATAGAGAACGGTAAACCTTTAATATTTGAGGTTACCGAAGTAAGACAAGAATTTAACGTTGCTGTAGCTGGTAGAAAAGGAAACCATAACATAGCATATTTCAAAGGTGGTCATAAGCCTTTAGTGTTAAACGCTACCAACTCTAAGATTATGAAAAAGTTTGCTGGTAACAGTCCATTTGTAGAGGATTGGAAAAGCAAACTAATAGAATTATACATTGACCCTAATGTAACTATGAAAGGGGAAAAGGTAGGCGGTGTACGTATAAGACCTGTACAACCTACGATAGCCAAACCAGAGTTAACGCTAAATCATAAAAGGTGGGAAGATGCAAAGACAGCTATTAAGTCTGGAAAAAAAGAAGCTGTATTAAAGCAGTTCACTATATCGGACGATAACTTGAAACTTCTTGAAGCATGATATTTCACGATATAGAGCAAAACTCCGAAGCGTGGGATAATATCCGTATAGGTAAGGCAACAACTTCAAAGTTTGGTGTCATTATGGCTAACTACGGCAAAGCGTTCTCTGACACGGCTAAAAAGTACGCTCATAAGATAGCATATGAACAGGTAACGGGTCATAAAGAGGATAGTGCTGGTTTTTCAAATGGATATATGGAAGAGGGGCATACGTGGGAGCCAATTGCTAAGAAAGCGTATGAAGAAGAAACATTTAACGAAGTTTCAAACGGTGGATTTTGTCAACATGAAAAATATGAAAATGTAGGCGGTTCTCCTGACGGTATGGTGTTGCATGATAACGGGGGTATAGAAATTAAATCCGTAATAGCATGGACACAAAGAGCCAACATTAGACGTAATTCTTTTGACCCCACTTATAAATGGCAAAAGCTAGGTAATATGTGGCTTTGTGATTGGGATTATTGTGACTTCATAAGCTACGGTTATACGTGTACGGAAAAGAATAAACTTTTTATTCATAGGATGAAAAGAGAAGACCACCTAGAGGATATAGCTAAAATAGAACCTAGACTAGAGCAGTTTTTAGAGTTGATTGAAGAAGAGAAAAAATACATCTAATGATTTACGAATTAACTAAAAGATTTGATAGGGATAGGGCTGTACAGAAGTTTAAAAAAGCTATGGACAATGAAAGCCGTATAGAGATAAAACTAAAACACCCTAAGAAGTCTATTCAACATAACGCCTACGCTCATCTTTTATTTAGTTGGTTCGGTCTGGAATATGGGGAAACAATGGAGTATGTAAAGCAAGAAATATTTAAAAAGATAGTTAACCCCGATTTATTTAAGACCGAGTATGTAAACCTTAAAACAGGCGAAGTAAGAGAGGATTGGAAAAGCTTTGCCGACTTAGATAGTGGACAAACAACAATAGCGATAGATAAGTTTAGAACGTGGTCAAGTAAGGAGGCTGGTATCTATCTGCCAGAGCCTACGGATTTAGCAGCGATAAACGAAATAGAAAAGCAAGTAATCAATAATAGTAAATATTTATAAATGGAAGTAACAGGTAAGATTAAGTTAATCGGAGAAACAGAAACTTTTGGATCAAATGGATTCAGAAAAAGAGAGGTAGTTGTAACAACGGAAGAGCAATACCCTCAACACATTTCAATAGAGTTTCATCAAGACAAATGTGATTTATTGAATAGTTATGCTGTAAATCAATATGTAAAAATCAGTATTAACCTTAGAGGTAGGGAATGGGTTAATCCACAAGGAGAAGCAAAACACTTCAATTCAATTCAAGGTTGGAGAATAGAGGGAGTTTCTGCAAATTCCAGTACACCAGCAGTTCCACCAGCAGAATCATTTGAACCCGCTGGAGCATTAAACGAAGAGGATCATGATGATCTTCCTTTCTGTTAACTAACTGATAATCAAACACCTAGAGCATTACAAATAACTGAAGGGTAATAAGCGACCTAGTAATGCTCTAGGTTAATTAAAATAATATGAAAATCAAACTATTAAAGAAACTAAGAAAGCTCTTTGAACTTCAAGAAAGAAACAATGAGTTTAGGGTATTTGAAAATGAAGAATGCTCTGGTAACATTTATAATAAAACGAATTGGACTAGTAAAAGTGAAGCTATCAATATTAGGAGAAATTGGATATTAGAAAAAGCGGAGCATTACAGAAAACCTAAGAAATTGATATGAAAACAGAAATACCTAAAAGGTACGCATCAAGAACAGTAGAGGGGCATGATGTAATATCAATGGTAAAGATTCTTGGTCTAAACTTCAACGAGGGCAATATATTAAAATACTTATTAAGGGATAAAGGGGAGAATAAACAGGATTTAGAAAAGATAATCACTTACGCACAAAGGGAATTAGAACACTTGAATAAATAGAATGCTAGAAGAAAAAAAGTGTAAGGGAATAAATAAGGCGCACGGTTACGAATCATGCGGTAAAATGGTAAAAGCCAATACACGCAAATTTGGTTTATGTCCTTCATGCTTTTTCGATTGGATGCAAACTACAGAAGGGGGTAAAATACACTATCAAAAACAGTTTCAACCTAAGGTTGAAAAGAACATCGAGAATAAGAAAAAAGAAGAACGCAAGAAAAGAACGCAAGAAAAAAGAAAACAGGATAGCTCTTCCGCTATGAGATTAGCCGATATGTATTTCAGTAGGTATATAAGGCTTTTTTACGCTGATTTAAACGGGAATTGTACTTGTTATACTTGTGGCAAGATAGTACCCCTTAAGGAGCTTGATAACGGACACTATCAAAAGAGGGAACATAAAGCAACAAGGTATCATTTAAACAACTGTAGACCTCAATGTAAAACATGTAACGGAGATACTAAGCACAACGGAAAGCAAGATGTATTTAGAAAGAACCTTGTTTATGAGATAGGCGAGGAAATGGTAATTGAAATAGAAAACTTAGCTAAAAGTACATTTAAAACAAGTGCGGTTTGGTACAGGGAAGTATCAAATAAGTATAGGGTAAAGTTAAACGAGTTACAGGATAAATTAAAGATTAAATACTGGTAATAACATGCAAAACGAAAGATTGAATAAACTAAAAGAAGATGTAGGTACAAGCGTAGTAGCAACTCAAATGGCTTTATATTACTTGGAAAAGTTAAGTTTCTACCCTTCTCTATATAATAAAGAGTTAAAGAAGTACGGCAATTTGTATCAAAAACAACTATTAAAAGCGGAGTTAAACCAGTTTGATCTAGCCGATAAAGAAGCAGAAGAAAGTACCGACATTATTTCAACTCAATACATGGACTGTATAAAGTATATATGTGAGGGTAATATGGTTGATTTATTCAATTTGGTAAAGATAAACGAAGCAAGAAAGAAGAACCCTAAGGCAATAGACGGAATAGTAAATAAGATTTTAAACGATTAAATATGGAAACACTTACAAGAACAACTAGCGCAATTGCACACCTTTTAATCGATAAAGGCGGTCATAAAGGAATAATACTTAAAACCTTAAAGAGCAACGAAACACTGTTAAGTAGTTACGGAATATCACAACTATGTGAACTTTCATACTACCAAGTAGAAAAGAGAATGTCCGAACTGGAAAGAGAAAACCTAATAGAGCAAGTCTGTATTATTAAAGATGTGGACGGATCGAACAGAACTTCATACAGATTGTTATGATACTTGACATTCACGATATATTAAACGTAGTCTGTATTTATTACGGACTACCTAAAGAGAAACTATTAAGCGTTTCAAGAAGGAACGAGATAGTATTGCCTAGACAGGTTTTTTATCACTTTAGCAGAAAATACACGGCATTGAGCCTTGAAAATATTGGTGAGTTAAGAAAGGATTTGTACGGATTTAAAGAACACGACCACGCCACTATATTACATGCGGATAACAAGATAAAAGGATTTTTAGATGTAGATAACGTTTTTATAAGTCAATATATGGAATTGGAAACCTCAATTATCGATACCTACTATAATAACCAATTTACCAAAATAATACCGTTGAAAGTTGATTTATTGGAAATATGTAAAAGAAACTCACAATCACTTAAAAACTATATAGCAGCATGACACTGGAAGAAAGAGAAACTGAATTTATAAACAAGGTCTATGCAATAGCACTGGATAATTACCACGCTGATTTGTTGGAAGATTTTACGGACTATTGGTGCGAGCCAAATAAATCACAAACCAAAATGAGGTTTGAAGGTCAGAAGTTCTTCGATATAAACAGAAGGTTAAGAACATGGCAAAGAAACAAAAATACAAATTTCGGTAGAGCTAAGAATATTACCGTAGTAGATGCCAAAACAGTTAAACCAATGACAATAACAGAAAAATTATTATATGGAACTAACAACAACTAACACAGGACTTACAACGGCCGATAAGCCTAAAGGAATGACACTTCCATTTAGAACCTTACCAGAATCCGCATTGAATACAATAGTAGCTTTTATCATCAATCACTTAGAATTGAAATTGTCGGTTAATTCAGATAAGGAGCAAAACCAAAAAAACATTTTAGCCCTTTTAAAAGAGGTTAAAGAATCGATGTGGGGATTAACACCAGAGTACATAATAAAAGCCTTTGATGCTTACGTAAACGGTCAATTAAGCTATGACAATAGACCATTGACACCTATAAGCGGATATTTAGATGTTATTCTGTTTAAAAAGGTGGTAAACTCTTATAAGCAATTCAACCAACCTAAGCAAGATATTAAAAGTATTGTGGTGGCTGTTTGGGAGCATTGGAAATCAAATAAGAATTTGGAATGTAAAGGCACTAACGAGACTTTTCAATATCTATATGATAACGGTATACTTCCAAAATTGGATAAGTCCACAGAGGTTAAGAAAAGGTATCATTTAATAATGGACGGGGCAAAAGGTACTTTCTATATTCCGTTACTAGAAAGGCGTACTCAAATGGAGAAGGACAGACTTACCGACACGCCAGCTTTCAGGGAACTATTAAAAGATATGCAAAATATTAAAATAGGGGAGCATGACGGGGTTTTACCATTATTCAGAAAACGAGTATTAGAGGGGTATTTCAAGAAATTAAAACATGACTTAACCTCTATTATATAATATGGCTAAAAAGTTTACAGGGTTGCATGAGTCCGAAATAGTAGAAGTGGTAATAAAAAAGAATATGTCCTTTAAAGATTATTTAGAAATGATACCCTCTATAAAGAGAAAAGGGTATATGATACAGGCATATAAAATCGGTGTTTTTCAAAAAAAATTAAGCAAAGAAATAGAATGATATACTTAGACTATCCAAAATTAATCGAAGATATAGAAACTAAGGTAATGTATGAAGGTATAGAGTTATCGAAATTCTGTACGGACAATGGAATAAGCAAAAGTACTTTTTACAGGGTCAAAAGACATACACCTATAAATATGAAAACGTTTTTATTTTTTGTCAACTGGTTAGGCTCATCTGCTGAAAAGTATTTCACTAATCAAGTAGTAGGTATAGAATAGATTAACTAATAAATAGTAGAATGGAAGTGACTGTAGAATTAAATGGAATAAAATACCTTATAGTTGAAGAGTTAGCTACAAGGATAAATCAAAAATTTTTAGAAGAAAAAATCAAAGCACACGAAGCTATTTATCAAGGAATAAAAGAGATTAATCAAGGAGGTTTTTGGTCTGGAGCATATGCTGTGGTAAAAGTGTTAGTTCCTGAAAAAAATATAATTGAATATAACAATTTTAATCAGTAGGTAAAACCCTCTAAACCTCTGAAAATTAAGGAATTAAAGTTGTAAAAGTGGGGTAAAATTTGTAAATTGTATAAGTAAAATCAAGGGAAATGAAGAGTATAATGGAAAGCCAAGAAGTATTTGAAACATACGCTAAAATTGATTTAGCTTATTATGGATTAAAAATGCTTAATGAAGAAATGAATAAGCCACAAACTCCATTTGAAAAAGCTATAGATAACTCAACTGGTTCGGGTTCTGATAGGGTCAAGAAATGGAAAGAAGATTCTATTGAACTTTTAAATCAAATTATTGAAGGTAAAAAAATAATAGGTGCTGATTTTTCAGGTGATAAAGAAACTTTAAAAAGGGTTATAAATATTTAATTCGTTATCAGAAATGGAGATTAAACTTGAAATATTGAATTATCAATATTGGGAATATTTTAAATACTGTAAAGATTTGAGGTTAACATTAAGGCATGGGCATCCTAAAATTATTAGGTTGGAAAATGAATTAAATGAAATACTAAAAGAGATACAAAATATTAGAAAAAGTAAAAAATAGAATGAATTTAATCAATCACTATAGAGAATAACAGATAAGCAATAAACCAATGAAAGAACTAAAATTTAGAGCATTAAGTAATAATGCTTGGGTGTACCGTTTTTTAAGTGCAAACTTATCTATTGAACCTAATATTTATTTTATAAATACTGGATTTAGTGAAGACCCTACGTATGTGGTTGAAAAAAGTACTATAGGTAAATTTACAGCCTTAACGGATAAGAACGGTAAAGAGATTTATACAGGGGATAAGTTAAGAACAAAATACGGCAATATAATTGAGGTTAAGGACTTGGAGTATATTTATTTATGGAGATATGAAAATCATAATGCATGGTCATCTATAGAAGTTATCGGAAACATACACCAATCAAAAGAACTAATAAAAAACTAAGAGAATGGAACTAACCAAAAAACAATTATTAGATAAGTATAAGCCTTATCCTACCTATACACAAATAGCGGAAGAAGCTTATAATTTAGGTTATAAAAAAGGCAAGGAAATTAACCAGACCGAAAAAGCAAAAAGGGATGTAGAAGAATTAAATAGAGTAAAGGCGGAACTTAAAAACCTTTGGGAAACATTGGAAGACCCTGAAAAGTGTGGAGAATTATTAGCTGGAATGTAAACCAATAAACAATAACAAATGATACTAGAAGGTAAGTGCTTAGAAGAGTTCAACGAGTGGTTTTTATTAAATCAACCATTGACTTCATTTATTTATTATACTGATTTTTTAAAAGCACCAGATTCTATGAAATGGGGTGTAATACAAGATTACTTTGAGTCCGTAGCCATTATAACGGACATACAGCCAATATTTGATTACAACGATAAACACTATACGTCCGTAATTAGTTATAACGCTATTGCCTTCGCTTTAAATTACTCGAATACAAGTGATTCAGATTCTTTAAAAACCCTACCAGAAGCAAGAACAGCCGCTATAGAATCAGCTTGTAAGATAAGAAACGAACAACTAAACAGTAAGTAATGGAGTGGATAAGTACAAAGGATAA
>JAHDBK010000618.1 GCA_020630455.1 Saprospiraceae bacterium | reverse complement strand
CTTTCATAATATTATTGATAAAGGTTTCTTCACCTCCAACTATATCAATATTTGCAGATTTGAATGCTTCAGCTAATGCTACGGCTTGGGCTTCAGCTATAGCTTTTTGAATATCAATTTGAGCCAATTCTACGGCTTGGTCTTTAGCTAATTTCAATTTGAACTCTTCGTGGTCTTTACCTACGCCGTCTAATTTTTTCATAGCCAATGCTTTTTGCTCCACTCCTTTAGCATCTGCCATGGCTTTTTGCTCCATAACTTTAGCTTCGGCTAAACCTTGCTTTTCAATAGCATCAGCCTTGTGTTGAATTCCTTTAGCTTCGGCTATGGCTTTTTGCTCCAATACTTTAGCTTCGGTTAATCCTTCCAACTCTTTAGCTTTAGCTTTGGCTTCAATGACTTGTGCTTCTGACAAACCGATAGTAGCTTCTTCAGCGGCTTTAGCTTCCGCTATAATCTTACGAGATTCTGCATCTTTTTCAGCGGCTTTCATTTTAGCTTCTGCATCGATTAATATTTTTTGAGCAGTAATTTCAGCAGCTAAACGCTCTGCTTCGGCTAATTTTTCTTTTTCAATTTTAACAGACTCTCCTGTTTCAGTAGCTTTGATTATGGCTACGTTTTTCAAACGGTCTGCTTCAGCAATAGCACGTGTATCTTTGATTCTTTCTTCTTCTTCTACTACTTTTTTCTCTACCATAATTCTATCTCGAATTACGTCTTGAATATTCTTCTTTTCTTCTTCAATAGCACGAGTTTTCTCGATTTCAGCTAAGGCAACTATTTTCTCTTTTTCCGTTTGCTCTAACAATTTATCTTTTTCTACACGCTCATTTTCTACTTGTTCTGTTCTTTCTTTATTCTTAGCTGCTACTAATACTTGACGCAATTTGTTTTCCTCTGCTACATCTAATTCTTCTTGCGTTTTGATACGAACCAATTCACCTTTTAAGCGTTCTTCTTCATTCACTTTTTGAATTTCGGCTTCTTCTCTTGCTTTGATATTGGCAATTTCACGTTTTTGCCTTTCTTCTTTTTCTGCTAATTGACGCTCATATTCTAAAATCGCTTCGCGAGCTTCGACATCTTGCTCTTTCAAGGTTTTTTCTTCCTCTCTGCGAATAAAATTCGCTTTTACTCTTTGTTGAGCAGTTAAATCCGTAATCTTCTTAATACCTTCAGCATCTAAGATATTATTATCTTTTAAATACTCAATAGGCGTTTGCTCTAAGTAATCTATGGCTGCATCATCTAAGATATATCCGTTCAAATCTCTACCGATTGAATCTAATATTTTCTTTTTAAATTCATCTCTGGAATCGTATAATTGTTCAAATTCCATTTGTTTACCAACTGTTTTTAATGCTTCGGAAAATTTGGCTTCAAATAAATTCCTTAAAGTTTCTGGGTCAGAAGCTCTCCTACAACCGATAGTTTGTGCGACATTTTTAATATCATCACTATTTTTATTCACTCTTACGAAAAAAACCACTTTGATATCTGCTCTGATATTATCATTACAAATCAAACCATCTTCTTTTAATCGAGCAATTTCTATGGTTTTGACGGATAAATCCATCATTTCCACCATGTGCATAACAGGAATTACGAACATTCCTTTATCGTACTCTACCTTTGTTCCTCCGTATCCCGTTCTGACCATAGCCATTCCTTGCGGTATTTTTTTGTACCAGCGAAGCATTGCAGTAATCATTGCAGATACGAATAAAACTATTATAACAACGATAGCAATTAATATATACTGTCCCATAATATTAAAAATTTAAAGGGTTAAATACACTGTAAGATAAATAAAATTGTATTTTGAAAGAGCCTTTTGTTCTGACTCTGCTTCACATCCTCGCCTTAATAGCTAGGGCTATTAGGCTGCGGGTGTTCATTGATTCAAAACAAAATTCTTATTTCAAAAACTCAATAAATTTATGTTAC
>JAHDBK010000053.1:6883-12357 GCA_020630455.1 Saprospiraceae bacterium | reverse complement strand
CCTCCTTGTCTCCACACTTTTAATTTTATATTTATCGTTTTATCTGCCATTGTATTTTAATTTAAAATTTAATATTAGAAAAGAATTTAAAATAATGTCTTTTCTTATTTATATGACCTCGTTTTAACTTCTATATTATCATATTGTAATGCTTCTTTGTGTAACTCCCAATTTTGGTTTTCTCCTTGGTATTCCCAAGCAGCTACATACATATACTCTTTGTCATTACGCTCTGCTTCTCCTCCTTCTGCTTGATATTCTTCTCTGAAGTGTCCTCCACAAGATTCATTTCTATCTAAAGCATCACAAACCATTAATTCGCCTAATTCTAAGAAATCAGCAACTCTTAATGCTTTTTCTAATTCAGGATTGAATTCATCATTACTACCAGGAACAAAAACATCTTTGTGGTATTCTGCTCTTAGCTCTTGAATCATTTTTCTAGCTTTCGTTAATCCTTCAGCATTTCTACTCATGCCACAATATTCCCACATGATTTTTCCTAATCTACGATGGAAGCTTTCTACTGATTGAGAACCATTTACATTTAATAAATGCTCTATTCTAGATTTTACATCTTTTTCAGCTGACTCAAACTCAGGTAAATTAGTTGAAATTTGAGGTGTGCGAATTTCTTTAGATAAGAATACCCCAACAGTATAAGGAATGACAAAGTATCCATCAGCTAGTCCTTGCATCAATGCAGATGCTCCTAAGCGATTGGCTCCGTGGTCAGAGAAATTAGCCTCACCTAAAGCAAAAAGTCCAGGAACGGTTGTTTGTAAATTATAATCTACCCAAATTCCTCCCATTGTATAATGGACAGCAGGATAGATACGCATAGGTGTCTTATAAGGATTTTCATCTGTAATCTTTTCATACATATGGAATAGATTACCATATTTTTCTTTTACTACTTGTTCGCCTAATTCGGTAATTTGTTCTTTAGTAGCATTGGCAATTCCTTTCATATTAGCAGCAGATTTGCCATAACGTTGGATTGCAGAAGCAAAATCTAAATATACCGCTAATTTAGATGAACCTACTCCACGCCCTTCATCACATACATACTTAGCAGCACGAGAAGCTACATCACGAGGTACCAAGTTTCCAAATGCAGGATATATTCTTTCTAAATAATAATCTCTATCTTCTTCTGGAATTTGCCTTGGGTCTTTATTACAATCTTCTGCTTTTTTAGGTACCCAAACTCTACCATCATTCCTCAATGATTCTGACATTAAGGTCAATTTAGACTGATATTCTCCAGATACAGGAATACATGTTGGGTGAATTTGAGTAAAGCAAGGATTAGCCATATAAGCACCTCTTCTATGGGCTCTCCAAGCAGCAGAAACATTAGAATTCATGGCATTTGTAGATAGATAAAATACATTACCATATCCTCCTGTTGCTAAAATAACACAATGTGCAGCAAATCTTTCTAGTTTACCCGTTACTAAATTTCTAGCAATAATTCCTCTTGCTTTACCATCAACTATAACGACATCTAACATTTCATGTCTATTGTACATATCAACTGAACCAGCAGATATTTGACGAGATAAAGCACTATATGCTCCTATCAATAATTGTTGTCCTGTTTGACCTCTAGCATAAAAGGTACGTTTCACTTGTACCCCTCCAAATGAACGATTGGCTAATAAACCTCCATATTCTCTAGCAAAAGGCACGCCTTGAGCAGCACATTGGTCAATGATGTTTCTACTTACTTCTGCTAAACGATGAACATTCGCTTCGCGAGAACGATAATCTCCACCTTTAATAGTATCGTAAAATAAACGGTAAACAGAGTCTCCATCATTCTGGTAGTTTTTGGCGGCATTTATACCCCCTTGAGCAGCAACAGAGTGTGCTCTTCTTGGCGAATCGTGGAATGTAAAACATTTTACATTGTAACCTAACTCTCCTAGGGTAGCAGCAGCAGATGCACCGGCTAATCCCGTACCAACAACAATGACATCTATCCTACGCTTATTATTGGGTGCAACAAGAGGCATTGTTCCTCTGTATTGTTCCCATTTAGTAGCTAAATCTCCTTCTGGTATATTGGCTTTTAATTTATCGCTCATTTTATATCGAATTTCTAATTTTCAAATTTATTGATTAAAACTGAATTCCTAAATAGAATAAAATAGGAATTAAGGCAAATAATAAAGGAATGACAATTGAATAAATCAATCCTATTGCTTGAATTGTTGGTGTATATTTTTTATGATTGAGACCTAATGTTTGAAATGCACTAGCAAAACCATGTTTTAAATGTAAAAATAAACCAAGCATTGAAATAATATAAAAAATCACTATTCCAATATTACTAAAAGAATGATTTACCTTTTCATACAAGTCCTTTACTTCAAGTCCTTCATAAGTGACGAGATTGGTGTCTCCGAATTTCATTGCCCACCAAAAGTCTCCCATATGTATTCCTAAGAAAACTAAAATCAATAATCCCAATTGTGCCATGTATCTAGACTCAATCGATGTACCTTTGTTGATTTTATTTACTTTATATCCTTTGCCTGTTGCAGAACGATTTTTTGCCCAAATAACTAGACCTTGGATAGCGTGTAATAAAATAAAAAAGTACAAACCGTAAGAGGTGAATTTAATCACAGGGTTAGTCGTCATCATATAAGCATACTCATTAAAAGTGCGACCTTGGTCTGCTATAAGTAATTGTAGATTACCAATTAAATGGATGACTAAAAATAGTATTAAAAAAAGTCCAGTAAGACTCATTATAATTTTTCTTCCGATAGAAGAAGAGAGGAATCGAATAAACCAACTCATATATCCGTTTTTTCGCTTTATAACTAATAAAAATTTGTAGTAATAGCAAATGTAAAAATTTTAGATATGTTTTTCAAGGTTAGACTTTTTCTTTATATGGTAATTTTCTTATTTAGAATGAATCAAAATAATAATATTTTTAAATAATAACAAAAACTCTTTATTAATCTTCTGTTTTGACACTATTCCAAATATCCATGTAAATTTTCCAATCTTTCTTTACTTTCTTCCAAATGATTAAATACTTCCCTTTCCAAGAACGTATCTCCCCATTTTCTAATTGGGTTTTGCCTTCATAATATCCATAATCGTAGGCATAATTTTTAATAATTTTAATAGAAGAAGGAGTTACTTTATGATAAATGGGGAAGTTCCCGTCCGTACGGGTCCAGTATTTGAGTAAGGCTTCTTGACCTTCTAAAATGGGCTTATTATTAGGAAAAATTTTACCATCTGACGTGTAACAATTGGCGACACCTTCAGCATCTCCATTCACAAAATATGTTGAAAATTTTTTAGAATTTTCTAGAATTTTATCAATGTGTTTTTTCTTGCCTTTGTAATCTTGTGAAAAAAGAGAAACAACTATTAGCTGTAGAATCAAGAATAATCCTATTTTTTTAATAATAAAATTCATATTTTTTAATACTTTTGTATGAAAATTAGCAATATTATTTACTTTGTAAAAATATAAAAAAAATAAAGATATTTCTTTATTTTTAATTAATAAGATCTATTTTAAAAACAGCAATAATATTAATGAGGATTGTAACGCTAATTAGTGATTTTGGCTTGAAAGACCATTATGTCGGTCTTTTCAAAGGAGTGCTTCTTTCTCAGTATTCTATGTTGAACATTGTAGATATTAACCACCATATTCATAATTTTGATATTGTACATACTGCCTTTGTTTTGAAAAACTGTTACTACGAATTTCCAAAGGGAACCATTCATATCATTAATGTAAAAACATTTCATGAAGGAAATAATCATTTTATAGCCATTCGTAGAAACGATCATTTTTTTATCGCTCCCAATAATGGAATTTTATCCTTAGCATTTGATGAAGAAGTAAATGAAGCGTATCAATTGGATTTAGAAGAAAAATCTATAATGGGTATAAAGCACTCTATAGCTCGTGCAGTAGCACATATAGCCAATGAAAAACCATTTAAGGAAATTGGCACATTAATACAAGATGTAGAAAAAAGAATTAGCTTACAACCTGTTGTGAGTCATGGACAATTAAGAGGTAACATTATTCATATTGATAATTTTGGTAATGCTATTCTAAATATTGATAGGCTATTGTTCAATCAGGTCTGTGGAGGACGTGAATTTTCAATCTTTTTTAAGAGAACAGAACCTATTAAAATAATTAGCCAACAATACTCTGATGTGCCAATAGGAGAAGCACTATGTCTTTTTAATTCATCTAATCACTTAGAAATAGCACTCAATATGGATAATGTAGCCGAAAAACATGGGCTTAAGTTAGATGATGCCGTTATTATTAAATTAGAATAATTATTGAAATTTTAAGCCAAAGATAAAGAAATTTTGTTATTATTTAAATGTTTATTATTTTTATACAAATATTGAATCAAAATGAAAAAACCAACATTACAAGAATATTTGAGAAATAATCCAAGCAAAGGGCTGAATGATTATTATAATGAATTTGGTGAGCCTGAAAACACATTTCAGAACAAAAGTTATAATAATCCACCTCCACCTCCGCCCCCTCCAGTGCAACAACAACAGCCTCAAAACAATTATAACAATCCAGCATATAATAACCCAGTAACTAATGATCCCAATGCTTTATATGATTGGGAAAAGAAAAAGAAAACAACGATTAGTTTTGTAGCTATCATAGCTGCTCTTCTGATTATTGCTTCTATGTTTTTGCCTTGGTTGGATTTGACGGAAGTTAAAAAACTAAAAGATTTAGAGATTATCAATGGCTATGGTTTGTCTGCTTCTATTTTCAGCTTATTACAAGAAGAAGACTCCATGATATATAAAACAATTTTTGCTATACCCATTGGTGCTATAATTGCTTTAATTGGCGAATTTACAAGAAATTGGATGATACGTAGTCTTGGACAAGTAGTCGTAGTCGCCTTTGGACTTTATTGGATATATCTCTTATACAGTTCATACAATATTACAGTTGAAGAATATAAACTTGAAGCATTTGAAATGACACAATATTTCCAATATGGTGTATATATGGTATTAGGAGGAATTCTGTTGTTTTTTATTGAAATAGGAAGGACGATGTTTGGTAGGTTGTAGGAAGAACTAGCTTTGGTTTTTATAATGTTAATGCTATGACTTATTTAGATTTTTTTGAAATCATTAATCCTGCTATAGAAATAGGAAAGGAAGAAATAATAGAGTATAAAGACTTGTTTGACGAAGAATTATTTAGTTTTAATACTGCTACAGAAGAGGATTTGAATCAATTAGAAAATTTCATCCAATTAAAAGTACCTCATTTTTATAGGGCATTTTTAATGAATTTTAATCCTAAAGGTTATGAAATGATGTTTAATGAAATATTAGGCATTTATGAAATTAAAAATATATTTGAAAATGTGAATTCTAGAATATTTAAAGATGGTTTTTTACCCATTATTCAAACAAATTCAGGT
>JAHDBK010000053.1:0-6783 GCA_020630455.1 Saprospiraceae bacterium | reverse complement strand
TCAAAACCACAAATTACTTTTATCATCATCGTCGCCACTATAATCGATTAGGAGTTCTTCTCCTGCTTTTATGGTTCGAAGTGCATAATATTCAAATGATAAAGATTCTTCATTAACAATACAATAAATATTAGGAGAATTGGAATGATTATACATAGAACCGAAACCTAAAACAATAGCTCCATCTTTCTCATCTTCACCCCAATAAAAATAATAATCATGTAGAATGGTCTGATGAATTAATTCCAAATCTTTTTCTGGAATGACTATAACAGGACAGATTTCTATGAGCGTTTCTTTTTCAATTTCAGAAGAAGTGAACACACCTCTACCATGTATTTCACTCTCAGTAACATATAATGAAGGTATTCTTTGCATTTTTTATTATAATAAAAAAATAAAGAAAATTCTTTATTTTTAAGGACTTATACAAGGAGAAAATGATTTTCAACACTAAAAATAAAATATTTTAACATTTTATTAAAAAAATTATTACTCAATTATAAAATAAAAAAGAACTTATTTAAGTTTTTAATATATCAATTTATTCAAATCTAATATTTCTCAATAAAATTATCTCCTATATAGAATAAAAATATTACACCTTAATTCATTAATTGTCTAAACAAAAAATTACTTGGAATATGAAAAATTGGGTGTCAATATTAGGTCTAATGGCATTGGCTATTCAGCTACAAGCACAATGTCTAAGTGGCGACTGTTTCGGTGGCTACGGAAAAAAGAAATTCAAAAGTGGTGCTATTTATACTGGTCAATTTGCCGATGGACAAATTAACGGTAGTGGTAAACTATTATACAGTAATGGTAGCATTTATGTAGGTCAATGGAAAAACAATCTTAGAGAAGGAAAAGGGAAAATGAATTTTAACAGTGGTGATTTATACACGGGTGATTATAGAAAAGGTAAAATGGATGGTTATGGGAATATGGTATTTTCAAATGGAGATCATTATGAAGGACAATTCAAGGAAGATTCCAAGCACGGACAAGGTATTTATGCCTACAATTCTGGCGATATTTACCAAGGGTATTTTCAATACGACCAAAGAAACGGACTAGGTACAATGACCTATAAAAATGGAGCAGTTTACAAAGGAAATTGGTCTAATGATATGAAGAATGGAGAAGGAATATACACGGATGAAAACGGTTATGTATATGAAGGTCAATGGACTAATGGCGAATTTGAAATGGAAGAAGTTGTGGAAGAAGTACCCATGAACGAAATGGCGACTTATGAAGAAATAGCAGTAGAAGATGAAAGAGGCTTAATTGACTGCAACAGTCAACGTTGCCACAATGTAAAAGGAATTTATATATATAGAGATGGTTCCAAATACATTGGTACTCATTCTAATGGATTGCCTCATGGTAGTGGAACTATTTATTATTCTAATGGTGATAAGTACGTCGGTGGTTGGGCAAAACACGCTCCTCATGGCAAAGGAATTATGTATTACAAAGACGGTCGTTCTTTGAATGCGGAATGGACTCATGGTAAGCCAACACAAGTATTGAGTTCAGATGAAGGCATTGTCGATGAGCATATTGAAGTAGACAATGACAAAAAAGTAAAAGTTTGGGCAGTAATAGCGGGCGTTAGCCGTTACCAACATTTACAATCTTTGAAATATACTGATGACGATGCTTATAGAATTTATGCCTTCCTTAAAAGTCCAGAGGGTGGTGCCTTACCAGATGAACAAATATCTGTTTTGATAGATGAGGATGCGAATAAAAGCAACATCCTAAGAACATTAAAAAGAGTATTTTTAAAAGCAGACGAAAACGATGTGGTTATGTTTTATTTTTCTGGTCATGGTTTAGAAGGTTCGTTTGTTCCTTCTGATTATGATGGAATGAATAATCTAGTAAAACATACAGAGGTAAAAGAAATTTTAAATAATAGTAAAGCCAAACACAAAATCATTTTCGCAGATGCTTGCCACTCTGGAAGTATGTTGGCGATGCGTAGCACTAGTTCTATACAATCTACTATTGATAAATATTATAGTGCTTTTTCAGATATTAATGGAGGTACAGCACTGATGATGTCTTCAAAAGCTGAGGAAACTTCACTAGAAGATGAAGGTTTAAGACAAGGCGTATTCAGTCACTTTTTATTAAAAGGTTTAAAAGGACAGGCAGATTTTAATAGCGATAAAGTAGTTACGATTACAGAACTATTCCAATTTGTATATAATAGTGTAAGCGATTATACTGTCAACGCACAAACACCTACTTTAAAAGGTAGCTATGATGAAAATATGCCGATTTCAATAGTGAGGTAAAGATGTAATGTATCATACAATAGGTATGCGTATAATAATTGATTTTATAGGTTGAAAAGAAGGTGGTGAATTTTTAAATTCACTGCCTTTTTTATTAAGTTATTAGACAAAATAATCATACAATTTTTATGTTTAAATAATAAAGAAAACTCTTTATTATTTAAATGAAAGTCTAAAATCTAATGTCTAATTTCTATTGTCTTCCGATTTACTTATTTTTATTATTAATAATAATGTATTAATTTTACTACATATTCCCCTTCATTACCCAATCACCAACTGGATTCAATTATGAATTATTTAATATTATTATAATGAAAATATACATCATTATCTTGTTGTCCTTATTGGTGAATATCTCTTCTTTTAATGCAATACAATTAAAAGAAAGGAAAGAAGGAAAAACTCAAATCATTTCAGCTAAAAATAATAGTGACAAAGATTATGAAGTGACGCTATCCGCCAATTGTCCTCAATATAATTTTTCAAAATCAATGCCAGTTACTCAACGTATCAGTGCATATGATGAAGTAGAAATGGTCAGATTAGACCCCAAGCCCAATGCAAGTACTGCTTGTAAATTTTCATTTAATTATACACCTGTTAAGCAAAAATCAAACTATACCCAATCCATTAGTAGCCAAAATATACAAATGTTTGTGGTCCACGAATGCCCTAGATGTAAAACAGCTAAAGAGTTAATGATAAAGAATTCTCTTTATTATAGGGAGAGAAATGTGACTCTCGATAAAAATGAGGAGCTGCTCATGTGGGAATTATTAAAGAAACATGGATATCATGACACCTATGTTACCACTCCTGTTATTTATTATAAAAATAAATTATATTATAATATTAATAATTTAGAAACCTTTATAGCTAATCTTAAATAGTTTTTTTAATTTTTCTCTTATAAATAATAATTGCTTTTTAGATTTGTGCTTTAAATAAAACAAATAATGATAGAGCAAATTATTAGTCAACAAACTTCAATTCCATTAAGCCCTGTAAAAGCTACTGTAAAATTGCTTGAAGGAGGAGCAACGATACCTTTTATCTCTCGATATAGAAAAGAAGCTACAGGAAGTTTAGACGAAACAGAAGTGTCTAAAATAGCGAATGAATTAAAAAAAATAAAAGAACTCATCAAAAGAAAAGAAAGTATTTTGAAGAGTCTTGAAGAACAAAAAATCAATAATCCAAAATTATTAGAAAAAATTAAGGATACTTGGAGTCCCTCGGAATTAGAAGATTTATACCTCCCTTATAAACCTAAAAGAAAAACTAGGGCTACTAAGGCTAAAGAACTTGGATTAGAACCTTTGGCTAAGATTATAATGGCTCAACAGACTAACAAACTTTATCAACAAGTTCAACATTATGTGAATGCAAATGTACCTTCGGAGGAAGATGCATTACAAGGAGCAAGAGATATTATAGCTGAATGGGTAAGTGAAAACCCTAGAGCGAGAAACTTAATCAGAGATTCTTTTGAACGATATGCTATTTTGACATCTAAAGTCATCGAGAAGAAAAAAGAAGAAGCGATTAAATACAAGGATTATTTTGATTATCAAGAATCATTAAAAAGGTGTCCGAGTCATAGGTTGTTGGCTGTAAGGAGAGGAGAAAATGAAGGATATTTAAGAGTGAAAATTGAAATTGACGAAGAAAAAGCCTTGTATAAATTAGCCAAGATTTTTGTTAAATACCACTCTACTACTCGCGAAGAAATCGAAACCGCCATCAAAGATGCACACAAAAGACTATTGTCTCCATCAATCGAAACAGAATTTAGAAACAGTTCTAAGTTATTAGCTGACCAAGAAGCTATTATGGTTTTTTCTACAAACCTTAGACAACTGTTGATGGGAGCTCCTTTAGGTCAAAAAAACATATTGGCAATAGACCCTGGATTTAGAACGGGCTGCAAAGTAGCATGCTTGGATGCTCAAGGGAATTTTTTAAAATATGAGACCATTTATCCTCATATGCCTCAACAAGAAATCGGTAAATCTGCCGATATTATTTCAAAATTGATAAAACAATATAATATAGAAGCAATAGCTATTGGAAATGGAACGGCAGGACGAGAAACCGAAAAATTTATAAAATTGACCTTAGGAAAAAATAGCAATGTAGATGTGTTTGTAGTCAATGAAGCAGGTGCATCTATTTATTCTGCTTCCGATAATGCAAGAAATGAATTTCCAAACTTAGACCTAACGGTAAGAGGTGCTATTTCTATAGGTAGGCGATTGATGGACCCTCTTGCTGAATTGGTCAAGATAGATGCTAAATCCATCGGCGTAGGTCAATATCAACACGATGTGGATCAAAATTTACTTAAAGAAAAACTTGACCAAACTGTCGCTTCTGTTGTAAATCACGTAGGCGTTAATGTCAATACAGCTAGTGAGCATCTCTTACAGTATGTATCTGGGATAGGTCCTAAGTTGGCACAAAATATCATTTTACATAGAAAAGATAAAGGATTTTTTTTATCAAGAAAAGATTTGAAAGCTGTTGCAGGTTTAGGGTCTAAGGCTTTTGAACAATCTGCGGGATTTTTGAGAATCAACCAAGCAGAAAATCCATTGGATAATAGTGCGGTTCATCCAGAAAGCTATTATATAGTTCAACAAATGGCTAAGGATTTGAAATTACCAGTTGAGCAATTGATTGAAAATAGAACCATTACTCAACAAATTGACGTACAAAAATATATTACAGATACTGTTGGTTTGCCAACGTTGAAAGATATTATTAATGAATTAGAAAAACCAGGATTAGACCCAAGAGGAAATGCTACTGTTTTCTCGTTTGCTGAAGGTATTGATACTATAAATGACCTTAGAGAAGGTATGACTTTGCCAGGAATCGTTACCAATCTAACTAAATTTGGAGCTTTTGTAGATATAGGAATAAAAGAAAGTGGATTGGTTCATATTTCACAAATGGCTAATAAATTTATAAAAGACCCATCGGAAGTCCTTAGACTAGAAGAAAAAATAGAAGTAGATATTATTGAAATTGATAAGAATAGAAAAAGGATTCAACTTAAGTTAGTTCGAATTATTAGAAATTAAAATTTAAACATGCTCTAAGAGCATGTTTAAAAATTTATCACAATGAGAATCAATAGATTGAGGTTTTGGCGAAATAAATATTTTTGAGTTTATCGGGATAAACGATAAAATATTTATAAAGACAAGTTCTTAATATGTTGATTATCATAAAGATTAAAATTTAAACATGCTCTAACGTCTATTGTCTCTTTACCTACTTATAAGCAATAGCAGCACTTGCAGGCCCTGCTAGAGGCATGAGTTGAGTAGAAGTAAATCCTACCTGTTTAGTCCATTTATTAAAATCATCAAAAGTATAGTCAAATCCATCTGAAGTTTCAATGAGCATATTGAGGCTCATCATCATACCAAAAGGGTTTTTTATCCTTTCATTATCTATAATGGCTTCGATAGCTATAAATGCTCCTCCTTTTGGCAAAGCGTCATAAGCTTTTTGAATTAAATGGATTTTGTTTTCTTCATTCCAATCGTGTAGGATATTTCCCATAGCGACTATATCTGATTTCGGTAATGCTTGGTTAAAGAAATCACCACTCATCGCTTTTACACGATTAGCCAATTGGAATTTTTCTATTGTGGCTTTAGCAATAGGCTCTACAGGGGGCAAATCAAAAGTAGTACATTGCATATGAGGATTGTGTTGGGCTACTAAAAGAGATAAGACACCCGCCGAACCTCCTGCATCAAGGAATGTATTGTATTTTGAAAAGTCAAATTGTTGAGCTAAAGCCATAAAATTACCCATTTGAACACCCGTCATAGCATTTACAAATTGCTTGAGGAGGTCTTGGTTTTCATATAATACTTCAAATACAGGGCGTTCTCCTTTAGCTGCTTCATTTTGAGCTTTTCCAGTTTGTAAGGCATCACCTAAATTACCCCAAAAGCCATATAATCTATTATTCATCATTTCTAAGATGCCACCTATATAGGAAGGTTTGTTTTTGTCTAGAAAAGTGTCAGTATCTACACTGTTAGAGTATTGTGCATTTTCTAATAGACCTTCTCTATTTAAAAATCCAAAACTCGATAACACATCTAAAAAATCAAAAAGATGCCTGTCTGTACATTGTAAACTGAGTGCAGATTTTATCTCTTTAGCAGAGAGACTTCCTTTTTGTGCTATATGGGTAAATAAGCCAAAATCTATAGCGGTTAATAAAATTTTGGATGGCCAAAAACCTGTTCCAATTTGCATAATCATCTCTGGAGATGGTGCTTTCATCTGATTTTCCATTTTGATATTTTTTTTGGTTTAATAGATGTTAGAGCATTTTTAAATTTTAATCTTTATGAAAACCTCAATCTATTGATTCTCATTGTGATAAATTTTTAAACATGCTCTTATTACGAAAAATTGATTATAGCTAAATTGTCTTTTT
>JAHDBK010000052.1 GCA_020630455.1 Saprospiraceae bacterium | reverse complement strand
TATCATTAAAAAGACAATTTAGCTATAATCAATTTTTCGTAATAACGTCTATAGTGCTTTTATAAAGAAATCTATTAAGTAAGTTATTAGACAAATATAATCAAACATTTATTCATTTAAATAATAAAGAAAACTCTTTATTATTTAAATGTAAGTCTAATATCTAATGTCTACAATCTAATATCTTAAAAGATTTACAAATTAAAATATTGAATAATTTTTTCTTGTAATAATCTACCTTGTTCTTTAACGCCGTCAATATCAATTTTAGCTATTTGTTTGAAATGAGGCCAACCGTCTTGGTCCCTTCCTTCAAATTCGAAATACCCTTCTTCAGTTAATAAGGAACAGACAGCTACGTGCATTAAATCTTGCTTTTCTTCTTTAGTAAAAGACTCCTTCAATAAGCCTAATTCTTGAATGCCAATTAAAAACAAAATGGCATTCATATCAGGTAATTTTTCTAGATTGAGGGCATTTTTGACATAATGCTTTACTTCCAACCATTTAAAATCTAATTTCCACTCTTCCATTTTATTCATTAATAACTGCGATACATTTTAATTCAATACAAATATCTGTTGGTAAAGAACTGATTCCAAGAGTTGTTCTACATGGTTGAACTTCTTGGAAATATTCTTTATAAATTTCATTATAAGTATGAAAATCACGTTTCATATCTGTAAGAAAAACAGTTACATCAACTAGGTCTGCCCAACTCGCTCCTGAAGCTTCTAGTATTGTTTTCACATTTTTAAAAACTTGATGGCATTGAGCAGCAAAATCAAACGCTAGATAATTACCCGAAGCACTAGTTTTAGTTCCTGGAGTTGCATTCGTTTCAGGTATTCTAGGACCCACTCCAGAAAGAAATAATAAATTCCCTACTTTTCTTGCATGAGGATAAGCTCCTACTGGTTTGGGAGCTGAATTAGCTTCTATTTTTTCGTTTTTATTTTTCATAATTTTATTATGCTTATTTTTTTCTCTCAGTTACATAAATAACTAAATTTTTTAGAGATTCTTTAGCTTCGTTATTTGGAAATTTTTCAAGAATTTTGAAAGCATCTTCACGGTATTGTAACATAATATTTTTAGCATATTCAAGACCACCACTTTTTCTAACAAAATCAATAACTTCTGCTACTTTATCTTTCTTTTCGTTATGTCTTTTTATGATATTAATTATTTTTCTTTTATCGCTAGAAGAGGCATTTTGTAATGCGTATATAAGTGGTAAAGTCATCTTTTTCTCTTTGATGTCTATACCAAGAGGTTTTCCTACATCATCGGTACCAAAATCAAATAAATCATCTCTTATTTGGAATGCCATTCCAATTTTTTCACCAAATTGATACATTAGTTCTATTTCTTCTTTACTAGAACTACTAGAGGCAGCTCCTGCACAACAAGCAGCAGCGATAAGTGAGGCTGTTTTTTGTCTTATGATTTCATAATAAACATCTTCCTTAATATCTAACCTTCTTGCTTTTTCGATTTGAAGTAATTCTCCTTCACTCATTTCTTTTACTGCTCGAGATAGTATTTGCAATAATTGATATTCTTCATTGTCTAAAGCCAATAATAAGCCCCTTGAAAGTAAATAATCTCCAACTAAAACGGCTATTTTACTACCCCAAAGTGCATTGATACTAAAAAAACCACGCCTTTCGATAGATTCATCAACTACATCGTCGTGAACTAATGTAGCAGTATGTAGCATTTCGACTAAAGAAGCAGCGTGATATGAAGAATCTGTTACACCACCTACTAATTTAGCACAAAGAAATACAAACATGGGTCTCATTTGTTTTCCTTTGCGTTTGTGGATATAGCGGGTAATATGGGACAGCATAGCTACCTTACTAGACATTGCTTCTTTAAAGTGTTTGTCAAATATTTTTAGCTCCTCAGCTATAGGAGCTTTGATACTATCTGTAAGTTTAGCCATTTAATTTTTTAATTTATAAGCATCTCGTTTTTATTTCAATGCTTAATGATTTATTTTTGTTCTAATTAAATATGATTTAAAATGAATATTTGCAAAGATATAAAGCTTAATGGAAAACATCATCGTCCAATCCTATTAGATACTTATTCTTTATCAAAATTTTCAAAAAAACCTATTTTAATACTTGCTCACGGCTTTAAAGGCTTCAAAGATTGGGGACATTGGCATTTAATAGCCGAGATATTTGCAGCGAATGGATTCTTTTTTTTAAAATTTAACTTTTCTCATAATGGTACAACACCTGAACAACCATTAGAGTTTGCTGATTTAGAAGCCTTCGGTCAAAATAATTATTCTAAAGAAGAATCAGATTTAGATGTGGTATTAGAATGGTTGATAAATAATGACAATGACGAATATGATATTAATAATATAACTCTAATAGGGCATAGCAGAGGCGGAGGCTTAGCAATTGCTAAAGCGGCTAGGGACGAAAGGATTCATCGTTTGATTACTTGGGCGGCTGTCAATGAATTGGGTTTTGCAAAAAGACATCCTGACGCCATAAAAGAATGGAAAGAAAAAGGAGTTTATTATGTTTTGAATGGTAGGACAAAACAACAGATGCCTCTTTATTATCAATTACATGAAGACATAGAAAAAAATGCTGATTTATTTGATGTTGAAAAAGCAGCAAAAAATATGGATAAGCCATGGTTAATTGTTCATGGAACAAAAGATAAAGCTGTAGATGTAGAAGTGGCAAAAATACTCCATCAATGGAATCCAAATTCAGATATAGAAATTATTGAAGATGCCGATCATGTTTTTGGTGGAAAACATCCTTATACAGATAATATCTTACCAATTCATAGTTTAATGCTTACTATTTTGTGTTTACAATTTTTAGATAAGTAAAAAAAATAGCGTAATTTCGCTCTAAGTATTTATTATTAATAGTTGCAATATTATTAATAATAAAGTAATATCTAATTAATAAAGAAATTTCTTTATTAATTGTGTTTTTATTTATAAAAATAAATTTATTATACAATTATCAAGTTATGAAAAAAATCAAAACACTACTCTTTATTTTCCTTTTCTTTTATGGACTTCAAGCACAAAATCCAATACAAAAGTGTGGACATGATTATGTATTGGAAATTAATGAAAATAACTTCCCTGGTTATAAGGACGCGGTAAATCGAAGTTTTGACCTTGCTAAAAACAACATTAATTATAATCGTAATCAATTATTGACAGTTCCTGTTGTAGTACACGTAGTCTATAAAACACCAGATGAAAACATCCCAGATGAACAGATAGATGCGGTCATAGCTAGACTAAATGAAGATTATAGACATACTAATGCTAATGCTGCTAACATTAGACCAATATTTGAAGACGTTATGAGTGATGACCCAATGATAGAGTTTGAACTCATAGAAGTGGTTAGACAATCCACTACTGCTTTGTTTGAATTGGATATTTTTGGAGGTCAATTACCAGATAATGTGAAGCAAAGTAGCGAGGGAGGAAGCGACGCTTGGAATACTAAAGATTATTTAAATATTTGGGTATGTAAAATAGAAGGAGGAGCTTTATTAGGTTATGCTTATCCACCAGCAGATGGATGTGCACCTAATTGGCCAGCAGGTTCGGATGCACCAGCTCCCGAATTAGAAGGAGTTGTTGTTCATTATGAAGCTTTTAATGTTGGTGCAACATATACTGTTCAAGGTACAACGATACCTATTGAAGGTAGAACAGTTACTCATGAGGTTGGTCATTATTTAGGTTTAAGACATGTTTGGGGAGATGGTTTATTAGCACAGTTAGGCATTCCTGATTGTAATGTAGATGATGGTGTTGCTGATACTCCAAACCAAGGAATTCCATCTCAATTTGCCTGCGATACTACTCAAAATTCTTGTACAGATGGTATGCCTGATTTACCAGATATGTTTGAAAATTACATGGATTATGCGGATGAAACCTGTATGGCAGGATTTACACAAGAACAAATAGCTATAATGAGAAGTTCTTTAGAAAATTGTAGAACAGAGTTAATTGATGGTATTTTTAACAGTAATCAAGAAGTATTAATATTAAAAGAAAAAATGGATGTTAGTCCAAACCCGTCTAATGGTATTTTTACTATTCAAACGGATTTTGATGATTATGATTCTTATGAAATTACGATTAAAAATATTTTAGGTCAATCAATTAATAAGACGATACAAGAAAAAGGAAGTCAATCTTTTGATATGGATTTACAATTTTTAGACAACGGAATTTATTTTGTCGAAATTAGAAAAAATAATATTACCGCTGCTCAAAAAATAGTGATTTCTAAATAATTTTATCATTTTAAAATTTTTATAATGCTCTTAAAAAACATTCTTTTACAACATGGTAAAAGAATGTTTTTTATTTTAAACATGTTCTAAACTATCTTTACAAAACACAAATTGATTATGTATTTACGATTTACAATTATACTATTAAGCATTTTTATTTCGACAATAGCTAAGGCAAATACTATTCAAAACCCTCCTCCTCAAGATACTTTAAAAATTCTTTCTTGGAATATACACATGTTACCTTATTTTGTTTATTACAAATCCAAAAAACGAATAAGGGCAAGACGTATATTAGAAGAAGTCAAAAATAGTGATTATCAAATTTTGGTTTTTCAAGAAGTATTTCACAGAAGAGTAAGGAAAAAATTAAAAAGAGCTTTAAAGAAAAAATACCCTTACCAATATGGTCCTGCCAATAGAAAGCGATTCAAATTAAAAACCAATAGTGGTATTTGGGTAGCTAGTGATAGACCTTTAATTCATCTTGGGGATGTTCAATTTGATGTCGCTACTACCTATGACAATAAATTAGCAAGAAAAGGGGCGATGATGTTTGAAGGAGAATTTAATGGGCATAAATTTCAGCTAATAGGTACACATACACAAGGTAATCCTATTATTATTAATAATCATCAATTTCATCAAATCTATGATGGTTTAATGCAGCCTTATTATGAAGAAGGGATTCCACAAATTCTTTGCGGTGATTTAAATTGCTCAATGGATACTCCAGCAGAGTACGAATCTATGTTGAGAGTTTTTGATATTGACAAAAAAGATGTAGAAACCATGTATGATGCAAGGTATGGAAAAGAGGATGATATTGTAGAACAAACAATAGACTATATTTTTGTGAAAAAGAATAATTCGAATATTAATATTGGTAAAAAAAGAATGGTATTAATTGGTCCAGATTGGGAACAAGGAGATAAAAAAATATATTTAAAAACCGTTGGTCTTTCAGACCACTATGCAATTGATATTTCTCTTACGTTTGAATAGCTTGTGATTATATATTATTTTTGATAAATAATAACAAATTTTCTTTATAAAATTACAATAATGTTAGCTTCTTATATTAAAAGTTTTGAAAATTATATGCGACTGGAACGTTCCTTTTCTGAACAAACCATAGAGGCATATACAAGTGATATTAGAAAGTTAGATTTTTTTTTAGAAGAGCATTTTTCAGAGATATCAATTACTCAGATTCAGCTTAAAGAATTGAGTCAATTCATTTTTTACCTCAATGAATTAGGCTTAGGAGCAGCTACACAAGCTAGAAATACTTCAGCGCTAAAAGCTTTTTTTAAATTTTTAATAATAGAAAATATTATCAATGATAATCCAAGCGAATTAATCGATTCCCCTCAATTGAATCGCAAAATACCTGAAGTGCTTTCATTTGAGGAAGTTAATTTGTTCTTAAATAGTTTTGATATGAGTGTAGAACATGGTAGACGAAATCGAGCTATTTTTGAAGTAATATATGCCTGTGGATTGCGAGTAAGTGAAGTTATTAATTTAAAATTAACGGATTTGTTTTTGGATATTGGTTTTTTAAAGGTTATTGGTAAAAATAATAAACAGCGGCTAGTACCTATTGGTGAAGAAGCTTCTAAATTTTTACAATTATATTTAGATGAAAGAAAATTGAAAAAAAACATCAAAAAAGAAGCAGAAAACATCGTTTTTTTAAGCAAACAAGGTAAGTCTTTATCTAGAATTATGATATTTTATATCACTAAAGAAACTGGACAAAAAGCCAAAATTT
Organism: Saprospiraceae bacterium; assembly: GCA_020630455.1. Lineage (GTDB taxonomy): Bacteria > Bacteroidota > Bacteroidia > Chitinophagales > Saprospiraceae > JAHDCE01. The sequence goes on along the minus strand of JAHDBK010000052.1, from coordinate 6,431 downwards.
CCAAGACAATATCTCCGCATACTTTTCGCCATTCATTTGCCACACATTTAGTAGAAGGAGGAGCCGATTTAAAGGCTGTTCAAGATATGCTAGGTCATGAATCTATTACTACGACAGAAATTTATACGCATTTAGATAGGGATTATTTGAAAGATATAATTATGACTTATCATCCTAGAAATACTAAAAAATCTAATTTTTAATGTTCAGACATATAATGCCCAAATTCCAATTCTGAAGCATTCATATTTACAAATTGTTTTGCAAATTGAATGAAAGAATAGACATCTTTAAAATTAGTTGCTATTCCTACAGATATTCTTACAGCACCTCTTAATTTACCCATGTACTTAATAACTTCCTTAAAGCCTCCTTTATTCATTTGACTAAAATATTTCATCGTTTCTGTTATACTAACACAACTATATACTTCATCTAAACCTGGATTACAGAAACACCCCGTTCTTAAAGAAATTTTGGCTTCATTAGCTAAGTGTTCTACATAATCCCAAGGAATCATTTTGCCATTTTCATCACAAAAATTGAGGATAATCGTCCCTCCTCTATTCGTCGTGTTTTTAGGTCCAAATACAGTTACTACCTCTCGTCCATTGCTATGTTTCAGCTCTAATAGTGTTTTAATAAGATAATCTGTAAAAATTCGAACCCTATTTTGAATGGTTTCAATTCCAATAGATTCTATATGTTCGAGTCCAATTTTAATAGCAGGAATATCTAAATAATTAATGGTTCCATCTTCAAATCTAGCACAACTTTCTTCTAATGAAAAGGTGCTTTCTCCTACAGAAACAAAATTTACGGTACCTCCTGCAAACCAAGGTTTTTGTAATTTATGGAAAGATGATTTTTTAATGAATAATGCTCCTAAACCAGTTGGATAACCAAATATTTTATAAAAAGACATTGATACAAAATCGGGTTGAACCTCTTTTAGATTTAAAGGACTAGAAGGAACGAATGCCGCTGCATCTAGTAATACATCCCAACCTCTTTTTTGAGCATAGCGAATCCATGTTAGAGGGTGTTTTACTCCAGACACATTTGATTGAGCGGGTAATGCAAATAGTTTATTCGTTTTGTGGTCAAATGATTTTAATTTTTCTTTTAAGGTTTTTTCATCTAGTCTTAGGTTTTCAATATATAAGGGAACATAATCAAAACCACATTCCTTATGCTTGGCAAATTCCCTTATTCCATTTACCGAGTTATGATTATCATAAGTCAATAAAAACTGAGAATTTTCACAAAAAGGATAACATTCTCCTACTATTTTTAAGGCATTAGAAGCATTAGCTGTAAATACACAAAAATAATCATCCTGAGCATTAAAATACTTTAAAACATAAGCCCTTGCTTCATTAACAAGTTGAGTTGCCGCTAAGGAAGTTGGGTTGGTAGAATGAGGGTTGCCGAAAACATTATTTTTAAGAAGTTCGTGGTGTTTTTCTATCTGAGATTCAGCATACAAATTACCGCCTGTATAGTCTAAATATATATGACCTAATTTATCTAGTCTACTGTAGTCTGTTTCTCTTAAATCATCTAATATTTGAGTATCAGAATAAGTTGGATATTGATCAATAAAATCTTGAAAAACATTGTCAAATTCAACATTTGGCTTTGGTTCAGTTTTCATATGAATTCTCTTATTATGTATATTATAAATGGTATCTGTTACAAATTTAAGATATTAAGTCTAAATAGTAAAATTTATGACCAGTATAAACATTATGAGTCTATTTAAAATACTTTAACAATATGAATTGTACTAGGGCTGTATTTTTTAATATATTTGCAAAAAAATTATAATACATAATTAAATAATAAAGAATTTTCTTTATATTTTCAAAATGAATTCAAAGTTTCTCCTCTTTTTTGTTGGCCTTTTTTTTATTTTTGGATTTTCTTCCGATAAATCATATCCACAGGATTATTTTCGTTCTCCTGTAGACCATAGAGCATATATTTCGGGTACTTTTGGAGAGCTACGCCCAAATCATTTCCACTCAGGTATAGATATTAAGTCCAAACATGGAAAAATAGGTGACCCATTATATGCGGCAGCCGAAGGCTTTGTTTCTAGAATAAAAGTTCAAGCAAGTGGCTATGGAAAAGCACTATACATTGACCACCCTAATGGCTATACGACTGTTTATGGTCATTTGGATTATTTTAATAAAGATATTGAAGATTATATCAAATCACAGCAATATGATAAAGAATCTTTTTATGTAGATTTATATCCTGAAAAAGGCAGATTCACGTATAATAAAGGAGATAAAATAGGAACTATGGGAACGCGTGGGCGTTCTTCAGGTCCTCATTTACACTATGAAATTAGAAATACCATTACTGAAGAACCGATTAATCCTTTATTATTTGGGTTTAAAGCTGTGGATAATATTCCACCCAAGCTACACCAAATTAAAGTTTATGGACTCAATGATAAGCATGAAACTATAGATGCGTCTATTAGAAATGTAGCTAAAGGAAAGAGTGGTACCTACTATGTTGGAGGAGATACTTTAACGATAAAAGCATGGAGAATGGGGGTGGGCATCAAAGCTTACGATTTTATGGATGGTTCAAGTAGTTGGAATGGTGTCTATGCCATTGAAACATATATCGAAGATCGTTTAGTGCATAAAACAGAATTTGAAAAATTTCATTTTGATAATACTAGATATGTAAATGCCCATGCCGATTATAGAGAAAGGTTATTACAAAAAGCATGGTTTAATCGTTGTTATCGTTTAAATGGAAATGAAATTCCAATGTACCCTGTACTAGAGAATGATGGCGTTTTTTCATTAGAATCTAATAGAGCTAAAAAAGTAACTATTATCGTTTCTGATTATAATAAAAATCAATCTAAATTGGTTTTTTGGGTAAAAAGAAGCAAGGAAATTAAACCTCAAAACAGAGCCATGTATAATTATTTAATTCCTTATGATCAAGAAAGCTATATTGATAATGGAGAATTATTCATGCATTTCCCTAAACATACTTTTTATGAAAATTTATATTTAAAATATAGTAGTTCTCCAGATGATTCAGAAAACACATATTCTAATATGTTTCATATTCATGATGAAAACTTGCCTGTACACAAATGGTTTAAGATAGGAATTCGTCCAAATAAAAGAATTCCGGAACATTTGAAAGAAAATATCGTAATAACTAAGTGTGAAGACAACAAAAAGCCTGAAAATTTTGGTGGACAATGGGAAGGAGATATGCTGGTTACCTACGCAAGAGAATTAGGAAATTATTGTATGATTATTGACGACTTAGCTCCGACAATTAAACCCATTGTTTTTAATTCCAATATGAAAGGCTATTCTAGAATAACCTTTAAAATTCAAGACAACATGAACACTTCTTCTAAGTTAGACGAATGTACTTGGAAAGGCTATATTGATGGGAAATGGGTATTGTTCGAACCCAATTCAAGTAGTTCGGTGATAACACATTATTTTGATAATTTACCTTCAGGCAAACACACTTTAAGGTTAGAAGTAAAAGACAATAGTAATAATACTAGTGTTTTTGAAAAAGAATTTATTCGATAACTTCCTTACATATTCATATTTATAATAATATAAAAATGAGTTATTTATAAATTTTTAAAATAAAAATAGCCTTAAACATTAAAAAAAACAAAAGAAAATAATAAAAATTGAACAAGTAGCTCATTTTGGCAATATTTTAGTGAGTGAATTAAAATTTAATAGGATAAAATTCCGTTTTAAAAAACATTACAAAAGACTATATAATAAAGATAAAATGAAACAATATTTATTACCTCTTCTTTTAGTCGCTTTTTCAGTAAGTGCTGCTATAGCACAAAGACCCATTCCTGCACAGTTAAAAGTTATAACAAATAGTCATAACAAACAAACAGATTGTGCAGATAATGATTGGGTAGCAGGAACCTCTGTACAAGCATTAGATATTACGGCACAAAGTAATAATGTTGAATATTTATGTATGAATGATGCATTAAATATTGATCATAATGGAGATTTTGATTTGAATGCTGCTGACGATGATGGACCTACTACTACACCTGGTATTTCTTATGCTGTTTATAGCTGTTCCCCTTCTAATTCAGGACCTGAAATTACAGATATTATAGCAGACCCTTGTCTAATCCCATTTCCTACACCAACAGGAGATCAACAACCTTTCTATTTAGATGGGGTAGTGAATAATCAGGGTGATGGAACATTTATTAATACAGGAGGAATTCAAAGTTTCTTTAATGGTGGAGACCCAGTAGAATTATTTTTTGCACCTATAACCGTTCACAACCATGCCAATCAACTTTTTGAAGGTCATGTTGTAGGAGTAGATACGACTTATTGTGTAGATGCTACACCTACTGATGCATTTAGAGTAGTTTATCTAAATGAAATATTAGCATCTAATATGAATAATAATGTTGGCAATACTTGTACAGGAACATTTGAAATCAATGGTGGTCTTTCTGAGTTTGACCAATTGAATGCTTCTAATAGTAATTATACGATTACTATTGAACAAAATGGAAATCCTACAGTAACAGGAACAGTTACTAGTGGTGCAGCTAGTCATGGTGGAACAGTTACATTTACAGTTCCAGAGGGAGGTAATTATGATATTACAGTTGAAGATGGTGTAAGTTGTGGAGTGACTTTTCAAATGGATATGACAGCTTGTGTTGCAGCTTCTTTAACAGCAAATTTCACAGCTGTTGATATTTCTTGTAATAGTTTGACAGATGGACAAATAGTTGTTGATATTATTGCTGGTACAGCACCTTATACAATTGATTGGCAATTATTACCAGCAGGTGCTGTTCAATCAGGTAATTTAGCTTCTGGAAATCAATTTACTATTAGTAATCTTTCTCAAGGTTCTTATGGTGTTACCTTAACCGATGCCAATTCAGATACACAAACAGCACAAGTACAAATCAATGAACCAGGCCAATTAGGTGTAAATCTAACGACTGTTTCTCCTCCTACTTGTAATGGTTTATCTAACGGAAGCATGGAAGCTTTAGTCTTTATAGATGGAGTTCAAATCACACCAGATAATTCATATACATTTACTTGGAACGTTCCTCAAACAACGCAAATTATCACTAACGTACCAGCAGGAAGTTACAATGTAACGGTTACGAATTCCAATGGTTGTACGAGTACAGCTGCGGGTTTTCTTACCCAACCAGCAGCGATTACTGCCCCTCCAATAATAAACACACCTGCAGCTTGTGATGGTATCGCAACAGGTACTGCAACAATTACCGCGATGGGAGGAACGGGAACTCTAGATTATGAATGGAGTACTACTCCAGCTCAATTTACTCCTGTAGCAACGGGATTACTTGCAGGAACTTATACGGTTACAGTTACGGATGATAATATGTGTACTTATGTAGACCAAACTACTGTTCAAGTGGCTACTATTCTTTCTCTTACAGCTACGCCAACGGATGTAACGTGTAATGGTTTTAATGATGGACAAATTACAGCATCACCTACAGCTACAGGTATTGATAATGGAGGATATACTTATTTTTGGAATCCTAGTGTTGGTGCTTCAGCTACTATTAATAATTTAGCTCCTACAACTTATTCTGTAACGGTTACGGATGCTTTAGGTTGTACAGCAACAGATATAGCTATAATAAATGAACCATCAGTTTTAACCGTTTCAACGGTTGCAGTTGATGAATCATGTAATATTGGTGGTGATGGTAGTGTAACGGCTACTCCACAAGGTGGGACACCTAATTATTCTTTTGCATGGAATAATGCAGCAGGTAATGTTGATAATATTAATAATTTATTCGCAAATACTTATACTGTAACTGTAACTGATATGAATGGTTGTACCGCTTCAGCAACTGATATGGTTGGAGCTCCTACAGGTGCAGTTATTGATGGATTTGTTGAAAACCAACCGATTCTTTGTGCAGGTAATACAGGCACTTTAGAAGTACAAGCGACTCAAGGAACTAGTCCAATAGTGAGTTATGCTTGGTCAGGTGGTGGTTCGGGTTCTATAAATAACAATATAACAGCAGGTGTTTATACGGTTTCAGTAACAGATGCTGGTGGTTGTACTACAACAGCTTCTTATGATTTTACTGAACCATTGCCTTTAACACAAGCTTCTGCCCCAGTTACTACACCTCCGTTTTGTCCTGGAAGTGGTGAAGCTACAATTACATTGGATATTGTTGGCGGTGTTCAACCGTATATATTTTATTGGTCTAATGGTGCTCAAGGTCCTAGCTTTGACGTTTTAACTAATATTACAGCAGGTTCTTATGATGTTACTGTAGAAGATGGTAATGGATGTTTACTCACGATAGATGATATTGTAGTAACTGACCCAAGTCCAATTAATGTAGTTTTTCA
>JAHDBK010000617.1 GCA_020630455.1 Saprospiraceae bacterium | reverse complement strand
CTTACTTACAAATTAAAAAAGGGGTTTTGATTTTATCAAAACTCCTTTTTTATTATTATTTTATACAACTTCATTAAGATTATATCCTAAGAATACATCTCAATTCTTTGTGCTTTAATTTTTTCATCTCTTAAATAATCATCAAAGCTCATTAATTTATCAATAGTTCCCTTAGGAGTAATCTCAATGATTCTATTGGCAACAGTATTCATAAATTGTTGGTCATGAGAAGTGAAAATGATATTACCAGGAAATTCCATTAATGAATTATTGAATGCAGTAATAGATTCTAAATCCAAGTGGTTGGTTGGTTCATCTAAAAGTAAAAAATTAGGGTTTTGAAGCATCATTCTAGAAACCATACACCTCACTTTTTCTCCTCCAGATAATACACTTGATTTTTTCATTACTTCTTCTCCTGAAAATAGCATTCTACCTAAAAATCCACGAATAAAGACTTCATCTTTTTCATTAGAATATTGTCTTAACCAATCAATTAAATTGAGGTTTTGACTACCAGAAAAATATTCTGAATTTTCATTAGGTAAATAAGCAGGAGTTATAGTAATTCCAAATGAAAACTCACCACTATCAGCCTCTTTTTCACCTGCTAGTATTTCAAAAAATTGAGTAAGAGCAAGAGAGTCTTTAGAAAATAAAGCAATCTTTTCGTCTTTGTTGAGTGTAAAATTAATATCTTTAAATAAGACTTTTCCTTCATGTGATTTTGTTAAACCTTTTACTTCAAGTATTTGGTCACCAGGAGCTCTTTCTGGTTTAAAATGTATAAATGGATATTTTCTACTTGATGGTCTAATCTCTTCTAAATTGAGTTTTTCTAATGCTTTTTTACGAGATGTGGCCTGTTTTGATTTAGAAGCATTAGCAGAGAATCTTTGGATAAATTCCATCAATTCTTTACGCTTTTGCTCCGTCTTTTTGTTCTTATTTTGCATTTGACGTAAAGCCAATTGGCTCGATTCATACCAGAAAGTATAATTCCCTGTAAAAATCTTTACCTTTCCAAAATCTATATCAACGACATGAGTACAAACCATATCTAAAAAGTGACGGTCATGCGATACCACAATAACGATATTCTTATAATCTGCTAAGAAATCTTCTAACCACATGACTGTTTCTGCATCCAAATCATTGGTAGGCTCATCTAATAATAAAATATCTGGGTCACCAAACAAAGATTGAGCTAATAATACACGTACCTTTTGTGGACCCGTCAAATCTTTCATTAATGAATAGTGAAATTCTTCATTTAATCCTAGATTACTTAATAATTCAGCTGCTTTATATTCGGCTTCGTATCCTCCCATTTCTCCAAATTCAGCTTCCAATTCACTCGCTTTCATTGCACCAGCTTCATCTAGATTAGGATCATTCCACATATTGTCCTTTTTTATCATGACATCGTACAACTTCTTATGTCCCATAATAACCGTATGCAACACAGAGAATTCATCAAACTCAAAGTGATTTTGTTTCAATACAGCCATTCTCATTCCAGGACTAATGTCAACGTTTCCTGTAGTAGAATTGATTTCGCCAGATAGTATTTTTAAGAAAGTAGATTTACCCGCACCATTCGCTCCAATAACACCATAGCAATTGCCTGGTGTGAATTTTAATTCGACTTCGTCAAATAATACTCTTTTTCCAAATTGTAGTGATAAATTATTAACAGTAATCATAATATATTGTCTTGTTTTTCAAAAGAAAACGCAAAGGTAATAATGTTTAGATGCTTTAGTAATTAAAAATTAGAAAAATTAGAACATTTTTTTTGTAGCTATGTTATATTTGTAGCTAAGAGGATGTTTAAAAATTTATCACAATGAGAATCAATTGATTGAAGTTTTTGCGAAATAAATATTTTTGAATTTATAGGGATAGATGATAAAATAGTTATAAAAACAAGGTCTAAATTTAAAAATTCTCTAAAAATCATTTGAAAAATAATGTTTAAG
>JAHDBK010000616.1 GCA_020630455.1 Saprospiraceae bacterium | reverse complement strand
CCAACACACATGACCACCGTCAAAGACGGTGGTTTTCCAATAATGAATAAAAAATCCCGAATCTTAGATTTAAACTAAAATTCGGGATGACTCATGTTTAATGTCTTTATCAATTTAAGCTGAAAAGGATGTACCACATCCGCACGATTCTTTCGCATTAGGATTATTAAATGTAAATCCACGGTTATTTAATCCTTGAACAAAGTCTATTTCAATTCCAATTAAATATAAAGCATGTGCTTTATCCATAATGACTGTTACGCCATTAATTTCATATATTTCGTCATTTTCTTTTTTGAGATCAAAACCAAGAATGTATGAAAATCCAGCACAACCTCCACCTTTAACTCCAACTCTAAGTGCATGTCCTTCTGGCACTCCTTTTTCATCCATTAAACGACCCAATTGCTCTACAGCTCCATCTGTTAGTGAAATAGGATCTTGTACTACATTTTTATTATCAGCCATTTTATCATCATTTTACAACATAAAGATACATATAATAACGGGTTAGTGTAAAACTTAGTTCTAACATTTGTGTCTTTTTCTTTAATAGAGCATTACAATATTGATTGAAATACTATTTTTGTTCTATAAAACAACCAAATTATGGTCACTACACTAGAAATCATACTTGAAATCATAAAAGTTACCGTTCCTGCATTAGTAGTTTTCGCTACTGTTTATTATATGTTTAAAACTTATATTGAACATGAACAAAGGAAATTAACCATACAAATGAGAAAGGATAATAAGAGCATGTCTTTTCCTTTCAAAATGCAGGCTTATGAACGATTAGCTCTCTTTTGTGAAAGAATTTCTTTAGGCAATCTTATGTTACGTCTAAGAGATGAAAAAATGAATGCCGCAGACTTCAAATTAGCACTTATGGTTGGCATACAACAGGAATATGAACATAACATTTCTCAACAAGTATATGTTTCTGAAGAATTATGGAAAATCATTATGTTTGCAAAGAATGATACTATCAATGTAATCAATCTTGTTGCTAAAACAGTAAATGAAAATGATTCTAGTTTAGAAATGAGTAAAGCGTTGTTCAATTATTTAAATGAAGTAAAAGTAACTCCACTAGATAAAGCTAGATCAGCTATTTCACAAGAAGCTAGCAGTTTTTTATAATTTGAAACTTATGAAACATTTATTTATTTCAATCATTATCTGTTGTTCTTTTTTCTCTTGTAAAACTTACATTCACCAAGTAGAAACCAACCCGAGTAAATATGATCTAAATACTACAGCAGAAACAAAAGGTGATAGTACAATTGATGCTATGATTGAACCTTATAAAAAGCAATTAGATGCTAAAATGAATGAAGTAATTGGTGTTTCTGAAATAGAAATGACTAAAGCTTTACCAGAATGTACTTTAGGCAATTGGGCTTCTGATGCAATTTATGAGCAAAGTATTTTAGTATCAGGTGTTGATGTAGATTTTGCTGTCGTCAATTACGGTGGGATAAGAATACCAGCTTTATCCAAAGGAAATGTTTCTAGGGGTAAAATCTTTGAATTAATGCCTTTTGATAATCTATTAGTCGTATTAAAAGTGAAAGGAGATATTGTCCAACAATTATTTGATTCAATGGCGGCAAGAGGAGGATGGCCAGTAAGTAACCAAGTAAAATGTTCATTTAATAAAGAAGGGGTCATCCAATCTTTAACGATCAGCGATAAACCGATTGATAAAAATAAAATATATCATATCGCCCTTTCTGATTATATTGCCAATGGTGGTGATCAATGTTCTTTTTTTAAAGGTTTACCTCAAGTAGAAACTGGTTTATTATTTAGAGATGCCTTTTTAAATCATATAAATGTTTTAACAAAATCAGGCAAGAACCTCAATGCCAAAATTGAAGGAAGAATGAGCATTCAATAATTCAATTTTAAAGTTCCAAGTCTATAATTTTATTGAGTTTTTATTGAGTTTTTACATATATAAATAAAATTGAATTTATTA
>JAHDBK010000051.1 GCA_020630455.1 Saprospiraceae bacterium | reverse complement strand
GTCAGAACAAAAGACTCTTTCAAAATACAATTTTATTTATGTTACAGTGTACTAAAGCCTTTTTAATATTTTATTATGAATAAGTAAAATCACAAATTCAATAAACGTTATTACGAAAAATTGATTATAGCTAAATTGTCTTTTTAATTATATTCTTCGTTATTCCTCTCAACCATAGCTAGGACTATGCTTTTCGAGTAATGCCTCGACTATAAAAAAAATACTATTTTACCTTTCATAAAAAACTTTTCGTAATAACGTCTAATAAAAAGAGACTGTCAACTAATCACTGATAACTGAACATTACTTATCGTATTGATACAATTTATATTTTTTAATGACATTAATTAATTTGTTATGGTAGTTTTTATCAGTAGCATAACCCGCTTTTTTAAGACCTACTGCCCATTTTTTATAATCTTTACCATGCACTTGTAATCCTTTATACCTATCTCTTAATAAAAACTTAGAATGATCTCTATAAGATTTCCAAGGACTCTTATACTTTCTAAAAAAGTCTTTATGATGATCATCGAAATGATTGGTACAATGTCCCTTAACACAATTTTTGGAAAAACACTTAATACCAAAATGATTATTATTTTCTTTAGCTAGCCTACTATTTCCAGCATTACTTTCAATAAGTGCTTGAGCAAGTGTAATAGACGCAGGTATTCCATAAAGTTTCATTTCTTCTATAGCTGCATTTTTAAACTGAGCAATATAATCTTCAGCATTATTTGATATCTCACTTACATTTACTGGAGCATAATCATTATGAGATGATGAAGATTCAGAATCCAAATATGATAAATCATCATTTCCATTATTAGCCATCGCATAAACAGGATTTTGAATATTTATTGTAAAACTTAAATTTTTATAATAAAGCAATGTAAATCCAATAATTATAATTCCTAGCCTAAAAATAGGAAAAGAACTCTTTTTCAATTTGGAGAATGGTTTAAAAAACAAATGATACAATTTGGCCCTAAATGCAACAAATGGTTTCATTAATATATAAAATAATTGTTTTAATACCGATGCTAATTCAGGATTATACTTTTCAGTAAAATCATAGCTTTTATCAAATCCCTTTGACATCATTGGGAATGATTGACGCGTTTCGTCTTCTAATTTCTTATTTTCCATTTTCTTTAATTAATTTTTTTAACTTATATTTGCAAACTATTGTTGCACTTTTTTATTATTCACAACACAAATATACAACATTTTGTTTATTAAACACAAATTGTTTACACTAAAAATTAAAAAAAATATGTCAAAATTTAATAATCATATTGTAAATCAACGTTTTAAAATTGTATATAAATATTTAATTGAAGAAAAAAAAATAAAAAACAAGTCAGAATTAGCTGAAAAACTCGATACTTACAATCATATCATCAATGCTATACTCAAGGGAGAAAGAAACCTCACTGTTGACCAAAGTTTGACCCTTTGTGAATTATATCAAATCGATGCCAACTTTTTGTTTGGATTAACCAATAAAATGTTATTATTAGAAGATTTTAAAATAGGGGATATTCAAGATATGGATTTTGGAATGTCTAAAATTACACTTATTCATGATAAAGTTAGAGCAGGATATGCTATTAGTCATCAAAACCCTTCTTTTTACAAAGAATTACCTCAATTTTCAGTTCCTTATATTCAAGGTTCTCAATTAGTAGCTTTTGAAATTGATGGAAACAGTATGAATCCTACCCTTACACAAGGAGATATTGTCATTTGTGAACCCTTAGATAATAATAGTAAAATTTATGATAATCATCTATATATTGTAGTTACTGATGTACTTGTAGCCAAAAGAATTCAACAAATTAAAACTGATGGAATCCTCACTACTTTTAGATTGCTCTCTGATAACCCTACTTATCAACCATATCATGTTGGAATTGATGAAATCACAAAAATTTTAAAAGTAAAATGTAGATTGACTTCTCATGGAATCGGCTAATTAACAAAGTCAAATAATTGTTTTTCTTTTTTTTTAATACAAATCATTATTTCAAATTTTAATATTTAAAAATGAAAGCGTATTTTGGCATTCCAATTAAGAGATTGTTTATTTTTTTTATAAATAAAGATAGATTTAATTAATAAACATACTCAAAACTTTATTACAAATTGCTAAATCAAAATTAATTAATAATTGTATGAACGACAACCCAAATTCACCATCAATTAAACACATAGCAATAGCTGGAAATATCGGTGCTGGAAAAACTACTTTATGTACCTTACTTGCCAAACACTTTAATTGGGAAGTACATTTTGAAGACACAGAAGATAACCCTTACCTCAGCGACTTTTATGTGGACATGAAGCGTTGGGCTTTTAATCTACAAATCTATTTCCTTAATAGCCGCTATAGACAAGTATTGAATATACAAAGAGGAAATAAAACTGTTATTCAAGATAGAACGATTTATGAAGATGCATATATCTTCGCTCCCAATTTATATGAAATGGGACTAATGCCTAAACGTGATTTTGATAATTATTTTTCTTTGTTCCAACTCATGTCATCTCAAGTAAAACCACCTGATTTGTTGATTTATTTACGCTCAAGTATTCCTACTTTAGTAGACCATATCGAAAAAAGAGGGAGAGACTATGAAAGCAGTATGAGCATTGAATATTTAAAACGTTTGAACGAAAGATATGAAAAATGGATTGCTACCTATGATACAGGAAATCTTCTAATTATCAATGTTGATGATATTGATTTTGAAACTAGGCCAGAAGATAAAGGTAAAGTCATAGATATGGTAAACACTAACTTATACGGTCTTTTTTAAGTTAATAATAAATAAATTTCTTTATTTTTTTAAAAATTCATATATAAATTTGTTTAATATGTAATTGTTTTCTAATTTTGCCTAACCTTTTTATTGAATTACGCAAAACTACTTGAATTAAAATAATAAATGAATCACCTAATTATTTATTAAAAATTCAAAAGATGGAAACATTTGATGCGTACTTATTATATGGAAATATTATAATTATTTCAGCATGCTTAGTATTTTTAGTTTATAAATTACTTAGGCACTATATTAACAGTAATGGATTAAAATAGGCCTCATTCCACAAAAACTCATCTGAGATATCATAAAAGAAGTTCAAATAACTTGTCATTATTTGATTATTTAGCATTATTAATATAAAACTAATATGAAGAAAATTGGAGCAATCATAGGAGGTGCTGTTTCCTTAATTTATATACTCAATCCTACTTCTGGAATAGCTGAAATCATACCCGATATCATTCCATATATTGGAAATTTAGATGAAGCTACAGCCACAGGTATACTCATCTGGTCTGTAAGAGAACTATTCACAAAAAACAAATCTAAAGAAATAGAAGAAAAAAACAAAAACTGACATTTTGTCATTGAAAAATTGTATCTTTGCAGCCTGAAATCTTTTAAATTATGAGATACAAACCTACAGACAGCGTATTAGATAAAAATATCGACGAAAAAAAGCAAGGAGATGTTTTTTTTAAAGAACAACTACAAAAAAATTCTCAAGGCAAACAATTCTATATAGAGAGTTATGGTTGTCAAATGAATTTTAGTGATAGTGAAATTGTTGCGTCTATATTAGGAGAAATGGGTTTCTCCCCTACTCGCAATATGGAAGATTCTGATTTAATCCTTATCAATACTTGCTCTATTAGAGAAAAAGCAGAAGATACTGTAAGGAAAAGACTTCGTGTTTTTGATAAAATTAAAGAAAGAAAACCAGGTACTTTAGTGGGCGTATTGGGCTGTATGGCTGAACGCTTAAAAGCCAAATTATTAGAACAAGAACGATTAGTGGATTTAGTTGTAGGTCCTGATGCTTATCGTTCTTTACCTCAACTAGTTTCTGATGCTTGGGGAGGAGATAAAGGCGTTAATGTACTGCTTTCAAGAGAAGAAACTTATGCAGATATAAATCCCGTTAGATTAGATTCTAATGGAGTCACTGCTTTTATCTCAATTATGAGGGGCTGTAATAATATGTGTTCATTTTGTATTGTTCCATTTACAAGAGGAAGAGAAAGAAGTAGAGAACCTTTTAGTATTGTAGCTGAAGCAACTGATTTATTCAATAGAGGCTATAGAGAAGTTACTTTATTAGGACAAAATGTGGATTCATTCTTATGGAAAAATCCTGAAACCAATGAAACCGTCAACTTTGCTCAATTATTAGCAATGACGGCTGATGTTCATCCTGATTTAAGAGTTCGCTTTTCTACTTCACATCCAAAAGATATAACTGATGAAGTATTACATACAATGGCTCAATATGAAAACATTTGTAATTATATACATCTCCCTGTTCAATCTGGAAATAGCCGCGTATTAGAATTAATGAATAGAACTTATGATAGAGAATGGTATATGGAAAGAGTGAATAAAATATATGAAATCATTCCTGACTGTGCTATTTCTTCTGATATGATAGCTGGTTTTTGTTCAGAAACTGAAGAAGAACATCATGATACTTTGACGATAATGGAATTTGCTCAATATTCTATGTCTTATATGTTTTTCTATTCTGAACGTCCAGGTACTCTAGCTGCCAAAAAGTATGAAGATGATATTCCTCTTGAAGTAAAAAAACGCAGATTGAACGAAATTATCAGACTTCAAAATCAAATATCTTTTAAACAGAATCAAAAAGATATTGGCAAAACATTTAAAGTATTGATTGAAGGAGATTCTAAAAAATCTGACCAAGACTTCAAAGGAAGAAATTCTCAAAATAAAATGATTATTTTTCCTAAAATAGCAAACCTAAATGTAGGAGATTATTGTTATGTAACAATAAATGATGCTAATTCAGCCACTTTAAAGGGAGAAATTGTTAATGAGTAGTAATGGCTTTTCCGTTAATAAAACATAATACATGAAATTACAATCAGTAAAACAGCGATTTGGTATTATTGGTATGTCTAAAAAATTAGACAATGCTTTGGACACAGCGGTTCGAGTTGCCAATACTGAACTTTCTGTATTAATTACTGGTGAAAGTGGTGTAGGAAAAGAAGTATTCTCTAGAATTATACATAATTTAAGTGCTAGAAAACACAATAATTTTATAGCTGTCAATACCGGTGCAATTCCTTCTGGAACAATCAACTCTGAGTTGTTTGGACATGAAAAAGGAGCTTTTACTGGAGCAACTGCTGAACGCAAAGGCTATTTTGAAACCGTAAATGGTGGGACTATCTTTCTTGATGAAATTGGAGAAATGCCTCTAGATACTCAAGCATTTTTATTAAGAGTTTTAGAAACTGGGGAATTTATTCGAGTAGGTTCTTCTAAACCTCAAACTACTGACGTAAGAGTTATTGCTGCTACCAATGTTGATTTACAAGATAAAATCAAACAAGGTAAATTTAGAGAAGATTTATATTATAGATTGAATACTGTCCCTATTCAAGTTCCTGCCTTAAGAGAAAGACAGCAAGACATCTATATGCTTTTTAGAAAATTTGCTAATGATTTTGCTGATAAATATAGAACTCCTAGCATCCAACTGAATGAAAAAGCTAGATTGGTTTTGGAATCATATCTGTGGCCTGGTAATATTCGAGAACTCAAAAATGTAGCTGAACAAATTTCAGTAATGTCTGAAGAAAGAATGGTTGATGCAGAAACTTTAGTCCATTTTATTCCTAATTTATTGAATAGAAATCTACCTGCTATTCATCATCAAGCGGACACCAATTCATTTGAAGAAAGAGAGATTTTATATAAATTACTCTTTGATATGAAAAATGATTTGAATGATTTAAAAAGTCTAATATTTGAATTGATTAAAGATAATAATTTAAGTGTTAATGATATTCGAGGGGTGAAATCTCTTTTAGCCGCTCCTTCCTCTCCAAATAACATCTATCAAAATACACACCAATCCGACATCCAACTGAATGATTTGGTTCATCAAAATGATTCATATTCTAATATGAATAATGATAATTCTTTTATTATCAATAATAATGATTTTAATGATACTCATTTTACCGAATCAATAGATATTGAAGAGAATCTCAGTCTCGCTGATATGGAAAAAAAACATATCAAACGTGCCTTAGAAAAATATCATGGTCGCCGTAAAAATGCCGCTGAAGAACTCGGCATCTCTGAAAGAACCCTCTATAGAAAGATTAAGGAATATGATTTAGATGTATAAGACTTGAATAGTTTACCTTATTATAAAGAATTTTCTTTATCTTTACTTGGTTTTCGCTCAATACACTATACTAAGAAAAGTCAATGTCGATAAGTCCCATCAGGCAATACAGTAGGAAAAGCATATTGACTATCTGTTAATAAATTATAGATTAAAGCATCTGTTGTTTCTACTTTTGTCCTTGTATTCAATTTCCACTCATGTCCGATTTCGTCTAATCTATTTGCTTGAGCTCCTAGGATTGAAGTCATTGCCCAATAGATATATTCGGTGGTCATACATTGATAATCACAGGTAGTATCATCATAAGAATACCAAGCAGATGCTGGGTAAGTTGATGGAACTGAAGTGAAATGACCTCCTCTTGCTACATCCATTGCATCCGTCAAGGAAGTGCCTGCTCCTTCTCCAAATATAGATGGATAAGCGTAAGCATATCCTGAATGTGATATAATATGAAATATTTCCTCCAAACTGGCATCGAATTGCCCCGTTTGCCCATTATGATGCCAGTTAATTATAGTTTCATCATTGCCCAAGTCCTGCCCTATCCTATCATCTGGTGGATTGATATTCAAATCTCTTTCAGATTTCCACATTACTACAAATGCCCTATTTTGAATCATCGCATCTAATACCAACTGATTATCTACATTACCATCTTCATCATTATCTAAAAATTGAGCCATAATATTAGCTACATGAAGCAAACGTTCATCTTCTACTTTCTTCGCTGCATAAATATCAATTCCAAACACTTGTACCTTTCTATTAAAGCTTGACAATCCTGAATCATCGTTTGCTATAATGGTGAAATTCGGGTCATTCCCTGCTACAACTTCCTCATTTTTATCACAACTATTGGTACTTATTATTAATAATATAATGATAAAACTAAGGCTAAACATTTGATTATTATTCATAATTAATAAAGAATTTTTGTTATTAATCTGATATTTTCCAAGGAGGATTTTTTCTATTTTCTCCAGCTAAATAGAGAATCAATTGATTGCCATCGGGGTCTTTTAATCGGGCTTCTCTCCAAAGCCAAACTTGATTGGTGGCTAATTCTTCAAAAACTATTTGATGTTTATCAATTAATGTTTGAATATAATTATCTAAGTCCTCTACTTCAAAATAAATGGTAATGCCCTCCCCTTTTGGTAATGTATTCACTCTATGAATCGAAAAAGTGGAATCGCCTTCAGGGCATTCAAAACGAGCATATCTTGGTATAGAATCAACAATGAGTTTTAAGCCCAATTTTTTATAAAAATCAACGGATTTTTCTAAGTCAATTGAAGGAATGGTTATTTGGTTTAAATTCATCTATATCAGCTTTTATCTTTTTAAAAAATTATATTCATATCCTGCATAAATTGTATGATAATGATAATCAAACCATCTCCAACTATACCTATCAAAAAGAAACAGTTTATAACCTATATGTGGACCTTCTAGATTAGGATAATAAACACTAACATCGGCTGCCAAGCCTCTAATCTTACATTGATTATTATTAGAATAGCCCCAACCAACACGTATACTACTGTATCCAAATTTAATATCAACAATATCATTTTGATACATTAGATTAAAGGTTCTTTGTCTATGCAATCTATCTCTAACTCCTATTAAATTATATCCAAGTGAAATTCCATAGCGAGATTGATATTTATCTTTTTTCATAAAAGCAATATCAAAATTGAGACCTACATTAAATTTAGCGGAAAAAGTATATCCTATATTAATTCCAGGTGCTAAATATAGTCTATTCTCACTATTAACTTGAGCCGTTAAATGGATATAAACCAATAAAAAAATAATAAAAAATATTGAGTGTTTCATATGAAATTTACATTAATACAATAAACAAATTTAAAAAACAAAACAAAAGAAACCCCTTATTTAATCTTTAATGTTTTAATCATCTCGTGGAATATTTTGGAAAACACCATTTAAAGTTACATAAAAATATGAAAATCCTTCATTTTTACAGCGTTCAATTTTATCATAAATACAAGGTAAAATTTCTTGGTAATCCATATCGACTATTCCATATTTATCATTCTTTTTTAGCATATAATAATCACAAAATTTTTCAACTTTTTGATATTCGCATGGAATAACTTCTTTTCCATTTGAATTCAAAATCCCTTGTTTATCATTTCTATACACTCTTGCGAATGGCAAATAATCATCAATACTTTGATATATGGGTTTTACCTTTACTTTTCCCTTCATATTGATAAGACCAAAAAGATTATTTTCTTTAAAAATCAAAAAATCTTTATTAGTCAAATATACACTTAAATATTCATATTTAAAATCAAGAACGGATTCAAAATTTTTATTTACAAGACCGAATTTACCGTCTTTTTTCATAATGATGCTCCCTTCATAAAAACCATTATAAGTGATATCATAAACAAAATCCGTTTTTTCATCCGTTTTAAAATTATACAGAGCCATTTTATCATTTTGTAAAAATCCAAATATCTCTTCATCTCCAACGCCTCTTAACATCAATTGATTGCTCATTGGGAATTTTAATTGATAATTGATAGCATCAACAATCGCATAGTAGCCAAAGTAAGGACCATTACTTATGTAAACCTGTAATAGATTATCAGGTAATTTTGTTTGAGATTTCCAAGTAGGTATTTTACCACATTTATCTTGTATTTTTCCTTTTTTATCAATGCAATACAATTGACCATCTTTAGCCACCAATGCCACTCCTTCCCTATTAAAAGGTTCTGCATAATCATAAATAAAGGGGATGACTTCTTCGCCTTTATTATTAATAAATCCAAATTTCAAACCTTTATTGGCACAGGTAAAATCATTTCTAAAATGTTCTAATATTAAATACTGAGGAGGTATAATTTCTTCATATTCTCCATTAATAAAACCCATTTTTCTATTTTTAAAAACGGGATAATAATCTCTTTGATTAAAATTATCTATCCAATAAATTTCATCATAATGATTCAATGCTTTGAGTTCTTTAGTTTTAATATTATAAACAGCAGTGTATTGATTTTTATTATAAAAATAGATGTATTTATTATTATCATTATCTAAATAATAATTTTTATAAGTATCATATTGTAAGGGAACAACCTCATTTAGTTTTTTATCAATAATTCCCCATTTTTCATTTTTATTGACTAATAAGTCATCACCTAAAGGCAATATTTCATTGTATTCAATAGGAATTTGTACAGTACCCAAACTATCAATCAATCCAAATTTCACCTTTTCATTATTATTATTAATTTTATTATAAGAGGGGCTCGTTTGAAAATAATTAGCATTTGATACTTTATATAAACCTTTAAAATAATACAAGGAATTAGGACTATATGCCCATGCTCCTGATGTTACTATATTGACTTGATGATGGTATTTAAATACTTGATGAATAGGTTTTGTACTATTTTTATAAATGGGAATATTTTTAAAATGTTGATTCAATAGTTTCAATGTATAAGGAGAATTAAAAGATTGAATAATTTCTCCTTTGTCATTTCTAAAGAAAAATTCATTACCCAAGGGTGGAGGATTATGCATAGAATGAGGCATCGCCATTGGTTGGGTTTGTTCTAAAAAAACAATTTTTCTATCCCAATAAGAAATATGATCCACCATTATCATTTGGACACCATTATAAAAAGGAAAAAATAAGGTATCAATCTTATTTGGCAAACTTGGAAACATCAATTCCTGTATAGAAATTTTAGGTAAAGAATCAGTTGATATTTGAGTGGAGAGATTATTACTTTGAATAAAAGTAAGAATGAGTACAATAAATTTGAATGAAAAACGAGTCATAAGATTAACAATTTGATATAATTTTTAGATGCAATTAATATCAAGATGGTTGTGTAATTAATAAAGAAAACTCTTTATTTCTCCTTGAAAACATCTTTATCCCATCCTCTTAAATCATAGTACTTACTTTTAGGTTCTCCTGTCCAGCCATTGATTCCTTTTTTATAAGGTAAATGATATGCATGAATATAAATAGGAAATAATAAGAGAATACCCAATAAAATAAAAGCATATTTCCTCCCAAAAAAATAAGAAATACAACAGATTAAAAGCAGTATAAATAGATACTTTAATATTCTTCTAATCCTAGGCGTTTGTTCTTCAAAATGCCCAATAACAATATTGCCTATTGTAAAAATAATGCTAACAATAGACACTTCAAACCATAAAGAAGTCGTTATTTCCATATAATGAGTACAGTGTATTAAGTAATAAATTCATATTAAAATTATTAAAAATAAAAATACCATAGCGTTAATTGCCTGTGTCAAGGAAAAACACCATCTTCCTTGTTGTGCTATTGACATGTATCAAGGAGCATTGTTTGAACTCTTCAAAAAAACGGCTCAAATGCACCAAGCAGATGAAATCTACATTCTTTCAGGTAAATATGGTTTACTACAACAAGATGAAATCATCGCACCTTACGATTTGAACCTCAATAATCAAAGTATTGAATATAGAAAAAATTGGGCTTTAAAAGTGATTAACAAAATGCAACAACTCTGCGATTTAAAAAATGATAATTTTGTATTAATTTGTAATCCTATATATGCCGAATTTATTATTCCTCATCTCAATCATTATAAAATACCAATTGAGGTAACTTAGGATAAACGTAAATTTTAATATTTTTCTCTTATTTCAAAAAAGTTTCCTTTTAAAAAATCATTTGCAATATTTAGGGGTCTAAGCGCATTTTTTCTTTTAAAAGAATGAGTTTCCATTTTAATTAATATTTCTTTTAAAGTACGAATAGCAAGATTTATAAAAGGACCTTTGTTTAGCATTACACATTCTGCGTTTACACTTTGTGCAGCATCTGTGATTTCGGCTCTAGAAGGAATTCCTGTTTTAGCTAAATTTTCTAAAACTTGAGTTGCCCAAATTACTGGTATATGAGCGGCTTCACAAATCCAAAGTATTTGTTGTTGAACTTCAGAAATTCTTTCAAAACCTATTTCAACGGCTAAATCACCCCTGGCAATCATCACTCCTATTTTATTTCTTTTCATTCCTTCTAATAATATTTGAGCTAAATTATTAAAGGCTTCTTTATGTTCAATTTTAAAAATAACGCCTAAATCATCAGCATTATTCAATTTTAATTGTTCATATAATTCTTTAACATCTTGCTTATTTCTTACAAAAGAATATCCAACTAAATCTGCATATTTAACAACAAAAGGAATAATATTAATATCCTCTTGAGTTAAAGCAGGTGTATTCAATCTAGTTAATGGAAAATTGATTCCTTTTCTAGATTTTATTTTAGTTTTGAATGCTTCAATTACGACTAATTCTAAATCTGTTTTAGTTTTATTAATAACAAGACATTTAATTAGACCATCATCAAAAAGTACAATATCTTTAATATTAACATCATCAATGATTTCAGGAATAGAAATACTAATCTTTGCTTTAACTAATTGCTCATTTTGTTTTCCAAATTTTGATTTCCTACCAAAAGTTTTCTTTTTAGTTAAAATAATATGTTCTCCTTTTTTGATAGGAATAAAATCTTTTAGATTTCCTTTCTTAGATTGGATTTGAATCTCACCAACTCTTATTTTTGGACCGGGCAAATCCATATATATTTTAATATCTTGTTTGGTTTCATTTTTTATTTCATTTATATATTTCACCATTTTACTCCAATCTTCAACAGTTCCATGGCTTAGGTTTATCCTTGCTATTTCCATACCATTTAAAACCATATCTTTAATAATTCCTTTATTGTCGGCTGCTTCAAGAGGTAGTGTTACCATAATTTCAGTAAAATGATTTTTCTGAGTATTATTGAACAAGATATTAGCATTTTTTCTAATAATTTTTTTGGCAGATTTATAATTTATATCATCAATAGAAGGAACAGCAAGGAAATCATCATTTTGAAGAAGTTGTAAATTCCTCAAAACATTATATAGATTATAATAGGTATAGGATTCAGATGTTCTCAAAGAAGACACGCCAAAATCTGATAGGCTATCATGTATTTTTCTCAAATCAAAAGACCTCAAAATTAAATAGTTACATAAATTCCTAGCACTCTGTACATAATCAGGGTGAACATCTTTGATGAATTGATTAATATTAACTTGATTGTTTTCAATTTGTTTGATGATTAATTGAACTTTCTTAATTAACTTTTCTAATTTCATAATTCAAGAATTTAAATATTAAAAAAAATTAGTTTTCAAAATTTAAAACATGCTCTTATACCAATCCACATTTAAAAATACACCTTAGCTTTTCTGTAAAGATTTGAAGTATA
>JAHDBK010000615.1 GCA_020630455.1 Saprospiraceae bacterium | reverse complement strand
CGCATTTTTACCAGAAAGGAATACATCTTTAAAGGAATAATCTGCTTGATATACAATTGATAATCCTTGATTCGCTCCCCAAGAAATGAAGCCATCAAATACAGAACGAGATTCATGATTGACCCCCATATCACGTTCAATAGAACGAAGTGCCTGATATGACCAAATACATGTAGTGTTTTCCATGATTAAAGCGACCTCTACAAGCAAAACACCATCGCCTTCCTTACTATAACCATTGCGGTCTAATGGAAACTGATCAAAGGTATAACCAGGACGAGCAATTGCCAATAATTCAGTATCAACTCTATCATGGTTAGTAATTGAAGGGTTTAGATTTACAACGCCTACCGCTCTCCACCCGTTAGCTATTACGTTATTTCGGCAAACTACACCCCTACCTTTCATTGCCAATGCTTCACCTGTAAATAAATAATCATCATGAAATAATGCTGCATCATAAACATCTGTAGTATGACCTCTAAATATATCAACTACTAAATTATTATCCCAAAAGCCTAATTCACTCCCTGATTCAGATACAATTCCTGCACCAATAACATCATACACTACATTATCTGAAATAGTACTATAAGAATCATGCTGTGTAATGCCCCAACCTGGATTGCCCCAGACTACATTACCTGTAACAAAAGTCATATTATCTCCTAATTTTGCTCCTGTTTTGTGAAGGTGAATAGAATATCTTCCTCTTGAATTGGTGATATCCTCTTTAGGGTTGCGTTGCATTTCACAAATCTCTTGTCCTAAGGCAGAAATTTTTGATACAAATACTTGAGGTTCTAACCATTGTTTCCAAATAAAATCGTCAAGTAATTTGCTTTTATCCGTTCTCCCCATGTCTTTAAAAGAAGCATTACGAATTTGTATATTTGTAGAGTTATGCATTGCCATTAAATGAGCTCTACTATGTACATTAGTTACATCAGCAGAGCTGAATGTTATATTTCTAGATAAATTTCCGACATAGCAATGTAAATTATCAGCTGGTCTACCTAAATGGTTTTTAGTCAAATTATTAACTGTAGTAATTTGATTTCCAACAATTGAAGCTATTACAGCTACATCATTCCCTCTATTTGAAGTATAAACATCACCGTCAAGAGTAATTAAAATCGAATCGCCTACATTCCAACCTGAGGGTGCACTTTCTAATTGAACGATATTTTGGTTTAGAGGAGCATCTGCACTCAACTTTACCATTCCTGTTTTGGCTTGACCAATAATTTCCAATTGTCCCATTGTAATAATCCCCAAGGATAATTGAGTAGAGTCCCATTCATACCTACCTGTCACTCCAATTCCATCATTATAAGGGACTCTAGATAATTCATTAACGGCATTTCCGCCTAGTAATGCTTCTGCATAAGAATTATAACGATTACCGCCAATGACTTCTTGACTTACTTCAAAAACAGGTTGACCATCACTAAAATGATTAATAGCATTGACATTCCATACTTGTGAGTATCCACTTGTACCTGTTTTATGTGCTTCTATATCAAATGGTTTGATACTAACATCAATTTGACCATCAGTTGTATTATTGGCTAAAAATTTGACAACAGACATATGTGTTGCCACAAAAGTATCAAAAATTAATTTCGTTGTGGAAGAACTATTGGTTTGAATACAGTTAAAAATCCCATCTACTCTTATAGCAAAGATATGAGCATTAGAACTGCCTTCATAATCAACAGTAAATCCACTTGGTATTACAACAATTGCCGCATCACTAGGTACAGTCCCTGAATCCCAAATTAAAGGATTGAACCATGAACCACTACTTATTGCAGTATGTGTTGCAGTAGAAGTAGGAACTAAATCTTCTAATGAATGTGCAAAAGTATTTATATTAAAAATAATAAGAAGTGATAAAACTAAAAAAATAGACTTTTTCATAAGACCTCTTTAATGAAGTTGTAAAAAATTATTAATAAAAATAATAAATTTTACTTCAAATTCAAATCCCTAATAGAAAAGAAAAATATACCCGTAAAACCAAG
>JAHDBK010000614.1 GCA_020630455.1 Saprospiraceae bacterium | reverse complement strand
AGATAATTATTTAACTATATCTAATACTAGCGAAGGTTTATACAAGGAAAAAGGAAGTAAATTTTTGGCTTATGCCTTTCCTGTAAATAGTGAAGATGATATCAAATTGTCATTAGAGGAATTGAAGAAAATACATCCCAAATCTAGACATCATTGTTATGCATATCGCTTAGGATTGGATAAAAATAATTTTAGAGCTAATGACGATGGAGAACCTAGTGGTTCTGCTGGCAAACCTATTTTAAATCAAATAGATAGTTTTGAACTCACTAATGTTTTAGTTGTTGTAGTAAGGTATTTTGGAGGAACAAAATTAGGCGTTTCAGGATTGATTAATGCCTATAAAATAAGTACAGAAGATGCTCTCAATCAAGCGACAATTATTGAAAAAACAGTCGAACAAAACATCAAAATTAGTTTTGATTATGCAGTTATGGGAACAGTAATGAATCTCTTAAAAAGAAGAAATATAGACATGCAAAGTCAGGATTTTAATGAAAATCCATCACTCATAATTGCGCTACCCAAAAGTAAAACAGACGCTACGCTTATGCAATTAAAAGCAGATTGGCTAGGCGTAGATATAGAATATGTGGATGATGATAATTTAGAAAATATTAAATTTGAAATTTGTTAATTAATAACAAATATTTGTTATTAATTATAATGTTTTTATTAATAATAATGGTAAAATTCGAAAGACATATATTAAAAAACGGTTTAAAAGTACTCATTCATGAAGATGATAGTACACCGATGGCAGCTTTAAATCTTCTATATAATGTAGGAGCTAAAGATGAGCAAGAAGATAAGACTGGTTTTGCTCATTTATTTGAGCATTTGATGTTTGGTGGTTCAAAAAATGTAAAGGATTTTGATGCACCCATTCAAATGGCAGGAGGAGAGTCCAATGCTTTTACTAATAATGATGTAACGAATTATTATGAAATAGTTCCTGCCGAAAATATCGAAACATTATTGTGGTTAGAATCTGATCGAATGGCATCTTTGAACATCAATGCCAAATCTTTAGATATCCAAAGAAAAGTAGTCGTTGAAGAATTCAATGAAACTTGCTTGAATCAACCTTATGGAGATGCTTGGCATGAATTAATGGCTTTAGCATTCAAAAAACATCCTTATAGATGGCCAACTATTGGTCTTATTCCTGAACATATTAAAGAAGCTCAATTAGAAGACGTTCAAAACTTTTATAATCAATATTACGCTCCGAATAATGCAATTATGGTTCTAGCAGGTAATATTAAAAGCCAAGAAATATTACCATTAATTGAAAAATGGTTTGGTGATATTCCTCCTTTTAATCTCAATAGAAAAAACATCGTAAGTGAACCAATACAAAAAGAAATTAGGCGTAAGGAATTAGTCTCTGAAGTCCCTTTAGATGCTATTTATATGGTCTTTCATATTCCTTCTAGGAGTAATAATAATTATTATACAGCAGATTTGATTTCAGATATTTTAGGAAATGGTAAATCTTCTCGTTTACATAAAAATCTAAGGAAAAAAGAGCGATTATTTGCTGATATTGATGCTTATGTAACAGGGACTTTTGACCCTGGGTTATTAGTTATAGAAGGAAGATTGGCAGAAGGAGTAAGTCATGAAGAAGCAGAAAAGAAAATTTGGACTGTTATTGATGATTTGAAAAAAGAAGAAATTGCAGATACCGAATTACAAAAATATAGAAATAAAGCAGTTTCAGCTTTAATTTTTAATAATACTAATTTATTAAGCAGGGCAATGAATTTGGCATTTTTTGAATGTTTAGGTGACGCAGAAGAGTTAAACTTTGAACAAGATAAATATTATAAAGTAAGTACAAAAGCCATAAATAAAATGGCAAATGAGCTTCTAATTCCTTCAAATTGTTCAATATTAACTTATCAAAAAAAAGCATAGTATCAACCGCTATTCTCGGTTTAAAGACAATTGAAAAATATTAGCCTTTTAGGTTGTGCATTATGGATTTTAGGCGGAGAAGTGTAGAAAATGCGTTAAAAACAAAAT
>JAHDBK010000613.1 GCA_020630455.1 Saprospiraceae bacterium | reverse complement strand
TGAACTGCCAATATCATCTCTTGATGTTCCTAATAAGTAAATGTGATCATCTTCGCTTTTGAAGTCCATAGTCATATACATATTAGCATCATCTAAAACGCCTAGCATACCAATTGTTGGAGTAGGGAAGACAGGTTCTGTTTTATCTTTAAATACAGACTGGTTGTAAAAACTCACATTACCTCCTGTCACTGGAGTATTCAACTTTCTACAAGCATCTCCCATTCCTTTGATAGCATGTACAAATTGCCAATATACTTCATGACTATAAGGATTACCAAAGTTCAAGCAATTGGTAATAGCTACGGGTTCTCCTCCAGAACAAACAATATTTCTTGCGGCTTCACAAACAGCAATCATGGCTCCTTGATAAGCATCTGCAAAAACATAAGAAGCATTACAATCCGTCGTGACAGAAAGAGCTTTATTCGTTCCTTTAACTCTCACTATCGCTGCATCAGAAGGACGATTAGTCGTCATAGTATTGGTGCGAACCATAGAGTCGTATTGCTCATATACCCAACGCTTAGATACTAAGTTTGGAGCAGCAAAAAGCTGCTTCGCTGTTTTTAGCCAGTTTTTAGGAGTTTCTATATTATTAATATCAAATTCAGCTATTTTGTCCATGTATTGAGGACGCTTGTACTCTCTGTGATAAACAGGAGCACCTCCGCCTAATACTAATGGTTCAGCAGGAACATCTGCAACGATTTCACCTCCTTTATAAAAATGCAATCTTCCTGTATTCGTAACTTCGCCAATTTCTTCGCATTCTAAATCCCATTTGTCAAATATTTCATACAAAAGGTGTTCTTTTCCTTTTTCTGCTACGATGAGCATTCTTTCTTGAGATTCAGAAAGTAAAATTTCAAAAGGTTTCATATCTGCTTGACGAGTAGGTACTTTGTCTAGGTCAATTTTCATTCCTGTACCACTCTTAGCACTCATTTCGGAAGTAGAACAAGTAATACCCGCTGCTCCCATATCTTGCATTCCAACAATAGCTCCTGTTTTTATAGCTTCTAAGGTAGCTTCTAATAATAATTTTTCTTGGAAAGGGTCGCCCACTTGTACTGCAGGTAAATCTTCAACAGAATCTTCAGTCAAATCAGCTGAAGCAAAAGTAGCACCGTGAATACCGTCTTTACCTGTAGCTGAACCTACAATTAAAACAGGATTACCGGGGCCATCAGCACAAGCCGAAACGGTTTCGCCTACTTTGACAATTCCTACTGACATGGCATTGACCAATATGTTTTGATTATAACAATCATTAAAAAATACTTCTCCTCCAACGGTTGGTACTCCAAAACAATTGCCATAATGACTAATTCCTTTAACTACTCCTTTTACTAAATGCTTGGTTTTGGCTGAATTGATATTTCCAAAACGCAAAGAATTTAATGAGGCAATTGGACGAGCTCCCATAGTGAAAATATCTCTATGAATACCTCCAACACCAGTAGCTGCTCCTTGGAATGGTTCAATAGCAGAAGGGTGATTATGTGATTCTATTTTAAAAGCACAACCTAAACCATTCCCGATGTCTACCAAACCTGCATTTTCTTCTCCTGCTCCAACCAATAATCTTTTCCCATCTCTAGGTAAAGTCTTTAACCAAACGATTGAATTTTTGTAAGAGCAGTGCTCAGACCACATCACAGAAAAGATACTGAGTTCTGTAAAGTTGGGCATTCGACCAAGGATTTCTTGAATCTTAATAAATTCTTCCTCATTTAAGCCTAATTTTTTGGCAGTGTCTAAAGTAACTTGTACTTCCAATTCTTGCATGACGAGTAATTTTAGAAATGGACTTTAAATTAAAATAATAAAGAATTTTATTTATTATTTTAATATTAATAATAAATACTAATTTTTAAGCTACAAAGGTAAGTAATTCGTCTATGATTTTAGCCTTGTTGTTTAATTTGTTTTATATTTGATGTTGAAAATTTGCAACTAAAACATTCATGTCTAAATACAATAATATACTCGATTTTGATGAAGCCAAGGATTTAGTCCCTGCGGGCGAGCAAT
>JAHDBK010000612.1 GCA_020630455.1 Saprospiraceae bacterium | reverse complement strand
TTGATGCAGCAGGAGGAATAACTCAAGCAATTAACAGATGTCGAGAATATCTAGAAAAGCATCAAAAAGATTTAGAAATAACAATCGAAGTTCGGAATTTAGTTGAATTATACGAAGTATTAGAAGTTGGGGGCATCAATCGTATCATGTTGGATAATTTTGAAGTATTATTAGTAAAGGAAGCCTTGGCGATTATAAATGGAGCTTTTGAGGTAGAAGCATCTGGTGGTATTAATATCCATACTGTAAGAAAATATGCAAAAACAGGTGTAGATTTTGTATCTGTTGGAGAACTCACTCACTCTATTAAGAGTTTGGATTTAAGTTTAAAAATTCAAAAATAATTTTTTTAAATGAGTCAAGCTTTAATAATAGGAACGAGAGGAAGCGAACTAGCTCTTTGGCAAGCTAGATATACCCAAGAGCAATTAAGAACTATTGGTGTTGAATCCGAATTAAAAATAATCAAGACTAAAGGAGACCAAATCCAACATTTAGGTTTTGATAAAATGGAAGGAAAAGGTTTCTTTACTAAAGAAATTGAGGACGAATTATTGAGAGGGGATATTCATTTAGCCGTTCATTCTATGAAAGATATGCCTACGGAATCTCCCGAAGGGCTTAGCCTAACAGCCGTTTCGTATAGAGCTAATCCAGCTGATATTTTAGTTATTAATAAAAATACAATTGATACTCAAAAAGTATTAAAACTAAAAGAAGGGGCAGTCGTTGGAACATCTTCTGCAAGACGCAAAGCTCAAATGTTGGATTTTAGACTAGATATTTCATTGAAAGATATTAGAGGGAATGTGCCTACTCGCTTGAATAAATTAAGAGAAGGACAGTTTGATGCTATTTTATTAGCCGCTGCGGGTATTGAACGTTTGGACTTAGATTTATCTGAATTTGAGGTCATTTATTTTAATCCTAAAGAAATGATACCGGCTCCAGCCCAAGGCGTTTTAGTTTGGCAAACCTTAACAGATGATATTCCTACTAGAAAAATCCTAAAAAAATTACACAACAAAGCAGTAGCTGAATGTACCAATATTGAGAGAAAAGTACTCAATTTACTTCAAGGAGGTTGTCAAATGCCCCTAGGTGTCTATTGTGAAAAAGACAGCATGGGCTATTTTCACATTTGGGCAGCTAAAGCAGATGCTTGGAATGGTACTGTACAACGTGTGATGATGTCTTCTGGAACTGCTCTAGGTCTAGCAGAAAAAGTAATTAATGAATTAAAAAAATAAAGATTTTTCTTTATTTTTATTGAAAAATATGTAATCTTTTCAATTAATATTACCTTTTCCCAATTTCAAAAACATCTAAATTAATAATCATACCCATTGATAAAACAAGGGCATCTGTCCTTGAGTTTCTCAAGGCAAAACGATCCATTATATCTGTACTATTATTAGGATAATCGCTTCTTAAAACATGATAGTTAATTGGGCTTCCGCTTTCATAAGATAACTTTAAATCAACTAACAAAAAAGAATAAAACCAATCTAATCTAATGCCTAAAGATGTCCCATATTTAAAACTCCAATCTTTATGTATTCTATTTGCTTGATGAATCGTTTCTTCTATCAAACCATCTCTAATATGGTGAGTGGTATAGGCTATTTCATTGCTATGATGAGTAGTAAAACGACTGGCACCAATATATGTTTCTACAATAGGTTCAATAAATATATTCCAATCGGGTTGTATCCTTAGTCCTATATTACTTGAAAAGTTTTTAGAGTATATTTCATCTGTTTCTACACCTTCATTTCCTTCATATATAATATCTTTTTTTATCCAAGAATCTTCTCCCCAATAATAATTATCAAAACTAAACATGATTAAATTCTTTATTGGGAATCCTGTTTTGCCGTTAATTATGCTAAGGCTTCCGCCACCTCCCATTATGTCTTTATTTTTATAAAAATCTTTTATAGGAAAAATTGCACGACCGCCTCCTATGATAGATATGTGAATACTTCCAGCGTGTTGAGATTGTAAGCGTTCTCTAAATTTTAGTTTTACAGCTGAGTCTTCTTCCTGTGCATTAAT
>JAHDBK010000611.1 GCA_020630455.1 Saprospiraceae bacterium | reverse complement strand
CTGACTAATTTATTTGTAGAAAAAGCATGGCAATTATTCAAAGAATTAGAAGATAAATGTTAGACAATAGATTTTAGAATTTAATAAAAAATTTAATAACTGATAACTGATAACTGATAACGGTTAACTGAACACTGATAACTGATAACTGTTTACTGAAAATGGATAGAAAAGAGGAGATAAAAAAGAGAATACAAGAAGCGCGTAAACGCCAAATGTTTACAGTAGATGAGTATGTCGGTGGTATTGTAAAAGGAGATAGGATGATATTGGCGAAAGCCATTACTTTGATAGAAAGTTATAAAGAAGAACACCAGACGATTGCCAAAGAAATCATTGATAAATGTTTGCAAATTAAAAGCCAATCCTTGAGAATAGGAATAACAGGAACTCCAGGTGTAGGTAAAAGTACTTTTATAGAATCTCTTGGAATGCATGTCCTAAGAAAAGGAAAAAAAATAGCTGTTTTGGCTATTGACCCAACTTCTCAGATGAGTCATGGTAGTATTTTGGGAGATAAAACGAGAATGGAAGAACTGTCCCATCAAGAAAATGCTTTTATTCGTCCAAGTGCAGCGGGAACTTCGCTAGGTGGTGTAGCAAGGAAAACAAGAGAAGTCATGATTCTCTGCGAAGCAGCTGGATATGATACGATTTTTATCGAAACGGTAGGCGTAGGGCAATCTGAAGTTGCAGTTCACTCTATGACTGATTTCTTTTTACTTTTATTATTGCCAGGAGGAGGAGATGAGTTACAAGGAATTAAAAGAGGAATTGTAGAAATGGCGGATGCTATTGTAGTGAATAAATCTGATATTAATCCTGTATTGGCTAAACAATCTAAAAAAGCATATCGAAATGCAGTTCATTTATTTCCTCAAAAAGAGAGTAAATGGGTCGTCAAAACATTGATGTGCTCAGCCTTACAAAATGAAGGAATAGATGCAGTTTGGCAAACCATTTTGAATTACCAAGACCTCACTATTCAAAATGATTATTTTCATCAAAAAAGACAGCAACAATCAGACTATTGGTTCAAGCAAGCTCTACAACAAGGACTAGAGCAATTAATTAAAAATCACCCTCAGATAAGTCAAGAAATGAAGCTCCTGAAACAGCAAATTTTTCAAGGAAAAATGAGCCCTTTTGCCGCTGCTGATAAAATCATTTCTTTATTAAAATAATAAAGAATATTCTTTATTATTATATCCTTATTGTATTAATACAATAATAATAAACCTGCTATGTGTACTTTTAACACTAAATACTTGTTTAAGTGAATAAAATTTATCATCTTAAAGTTTCAATACAAAACGAAAAATTATTTTTTTAAAAGATTATGATGTCATTGGAAACGGATAAGTTGAAAAAATTTATTACGGAGCAAGATAAGATAGCCCTTACCGTTGATTGTGTGGTATTTGGATATGATGAGCATGATAAAGAACTCAAAATTTTACTCATTAAAAATGAAGTTCCTCAATTTTTGGGAATGTGGTCTCTTTTAGGTGATTTAATGAAAATTGATGAAACAATCGAAGATGCTGCCAATCGGATTTTAGAATACAGAACAGGTTTAAAAGATGTATACTTAGAAGAAGTTCAATCATTTAGCCATCCTAAAAGACATCCTTTGGGTAGAGTGATTACAATTGCTTATTATGCTTTAATCAAAATTAGTGATTACGAACTCAATGTGGAAAAATTGGATTTAGAAGCTAAATGGTTCAATATTAATGAAATTGAAGAAATGGCTTTTGACCATAAAAATATTCTTGAAGTTTGTCATAAACGTTTACAAGAACGTTTGAAAGAACGCCCTGTAGGATTTTCATTATTACCTAAAAAATTTACATTACAACAAATACAAAATTTATACGAAACAGTCTTACAAACAGAACTAGATAAACGCAATTTTAGAAGAAAACTCAAAAATTTAGGATTACTCAAAGAGTTAGAAGAAATAGAAACGGAAGTGGCACACCGTCCCGCACGCCTATACACTTTTGATTATGATAAATATACTGAAATGGAACGCAAAGGAAGGCGTTTTTCATTGTAAGTGAA
>JAHDBK010000050.1 GCA_020630455.1 Saprospiraceae bacterium | reverse complement strand
CTCGGCTATAATCAAAAATACTAATTTATCTTTCATAAAAAACTTTTCGTAATAAGGTCTATTAGATAACAAAAATCTACAATAAACGTTTTAATTTGGAACATACTTGATTAATTGTTTATTTATATATAAATTCGGTATTATACTTGTATTATATTATTAAAATAAAAAAAATGTATAAATATTTACTCCCTATATTCTTATTTGTAGTTATTTCATCCATCTCTTTATCCGCTCAAGATAATAGATTAGCTCAACAATATTTTAATGATGGTGAATTTGAGAAAGCAGCTACTATTTTTAAGCAATTATATGAAAAGCACAACAATAATGACTATTACTTTTCACAATATTTAAAATGTCTTACAGAATTAGAAGATTTTGACAATGCTGAAAATTTAATTAAAAAGCAAATCAAAAAAAATAATAAAAACTACAGGCTTTATTTGGAATATGGGAATCTTTTATCAAAGCAACGCAAAGAAGATGAAGCATTAACACAATATAATTTAGCAATAGATAAAATCAATAATGATGTTAGTTCTATAAGATATTTAGCTATTCAATTTCAAAATAAGCAGCAATACGATTTGGCATTAAAAGCATACGAAAAAGGAATAAAGGCCAATGGACCCGAAGAGTTTTCCTACTATATGGCGGAGTTATTTAGAGCAAAAGGCAACACTGAAAAGATGATTGAAAACTATCTGATTAGCTTAAGGCATCAACCTAGTAGAATTAATTCCTTAAAAACCATTTTTGAAAGGTATTTCACAGAAGATGACTTTTTAGAACTTCAAATGCAATTGTATAGTGCCATTCAAGAAAATCCAGATGAAGAAGTCTATAATGAAATGTTGACATGGGTGTTTATACATAAAAAAGATTATAAAGGGGCTATGCGTCAAGCCAAAGCATTAGATGCGAGATATGAAGAAAATGGAGGTCGTGTGTACCAAATCGCTTCAATAGCTTCAAATGCTAAAGACTATAAAGTAGCCATAGACGGCTTTGAATATATCATCGAAAATAAAGGGATGAATTCAGGCTTTTATATTGATGCTAAAAAAGAATCATTGAAGTGCAAAAGATTACAACTCGTTGATGGTTATGAGTATTCTCAAGAAGAATTATTTGCATTAAAAAAAGAATACGAATCATTCCTAGATGAATTTGGACGCTCTAAAACCACAGCCGAAATTATTCTTCAACAAGCAGAGTTAGAAGCATTATATATTAATGATTTAAATAAAGGAATTTCTTTATTAAATGAATTAATTGAATACCCAGGCGTATATCCTAGAACCTTAGCGAATGCGAAACTCAGTCTAGCTGACTTCTATTTAATGGATGGTGAAATATGGGAATCTACTCTTTTATATTCCCAAGTAGACAAACAATACAAAGATGATTTATTAGGTCAAGAAGCGAGGTATAGAAATGCATTGCTTTCGTATTTTGCTGGTGATTTTGAATGGGCACAAACTCAATTCAACGTCCTTAAAGCCTCTACTTCAAAACTCATTGCAAATGATGCTTTAGACCGTTCTATTTTTATAATGGATAATCTAGCATTAGATACTACTGCCGTTCCTTTAATCCATTTTTCTCAAGCAGAATTATTAGTATTTCAGAATAAATTTGATGAAGCATTTCTAAAATTAGATACCATTAGAAATACTTTCCCTAATCATTCTCTTGAAGATGATGCCTTTTATCTAAAAGCTAATATTTACAAAAAATTAAGAGATTATGACAAATCTGCCATCATGTATCAAAACATTATAGACAATTTTGCCGATGGCATCAGAGCAGACAACGCCATATTCGAATTAGCTGAATTATATGAAACACAGCTCAACAATTTAGATAAAGCAGCTGAATTATATGAAAGGATTTTATATGATTATTCAGGAAGCACCTATTCTGTTGAAGCTAGGAAAAGGTATAGAAGAATTTCAGAAGAAAACTTATAAAGGTTTATTTATAACATTTTTTCTTTATATATCACTCAAATTAATCATTCACAAACTACTTAAAAGAGTCTTTTAGCTTGTCACAATTAGAGTTTTTTTACACATAAATAGATTAAAATGCTGTAATTTTTATTGTTTATTTGTTAACAATAACAAAAAACGTATAAATATTAATTTATATAAGTAAAAATAATATACATTTGTAACACAAACATAATTGCTAGAGAAAATTCCCTCCTTATAAATCATCGCTTAACATACTATTTAGAGAAATCTAATACTATTTATTTTTTAATATTAAATTTTGGGTCATGTTTTCGTTTAAAAAAGTTAAGCGTAAAGAGGGAGAGACGGATCCAACACCAGAAGTCATTGAGTCAGCAGCAGAAGAAATAATTACAAGTGCTAATGAAATTCTTGAAATGTATGGCATTGAAGGAGGTGTTATCAGTTTAGGTTTAGGTCTCTTACCTATCGCTAAAAAAATCAAAAGTAAGAATGGAGAAGTAATTAGTGAAGCGTACTATCTAGAGTTCATTGAACACGAAGAATACGCTGTTGCGGTACATTACAAACATCAAAAAATGCAAAAAAAATAAGCGACGACTAACTTTATGATCTATTAATAAATTGGTTATAATTATCTAAAGAATCTACCCTTATAAATCTATTGATATTAACCGATAAGTTAAAGATATAGAGTTTAGTTTTTACCTTTCGCGTAAAGATGTAAACTTCAAACACTCACAATTGTAAGGGTGGCAAGTATTCGCCACCTTTACTTTTTTTATTTCCTTTTTTTATGTATTTTTGTATATAAATTAATATATAATAGCAGGTATTTATATACATATTCCTTTTTGCAAACAGGCTTGTCACTATTGCAACTTCCACTTCTCTACTTCCCTCAAGTATAAAGCACAAATGATTGATGCTATTATCCATGAGATTGGACTACAAAAAGATTATTTTGGCAAGGAACAAATCAATACCATATATTTTGGCGGAGGTACACCATCTCTTTTAAACCAAGAAGAAATAAAGAAAATTCTTTATCATTTATATAATAATTTTAATATTAATCATAATATTGAAATTACCTTAGAAGCTAATCCAGATGACCTCAATAGTAGTACATTAAAAGAATTAAAAACAGCAAAAATTAATAGATTAAGTATTGGAATACAATCCTTTTTCGACCTTGATTTACAGTTTATGAATAGAGCTCATAATGCCCAAGAAGCTGATACTTGTATTAAAAATGCTCAAGATATCGGTTTTGAAAATTTATCTATAGATTTGATTTATGGCAGCCCAACAACTACTGATGAAATGTGGGCAAAAAACTTAGAAAAAGTCATTAGTCTAAATATTCCACATATTTCTTCCTATTGTATGACGGTTGAAGAAAATACAGCTTTATATCATTTTGTAAAAAAAGGAAAAACACAAGCTATAGATGACGAAAAAGCTGCAAAACAATTTTTATATTTAATGAATAAAACACAAGAAGCCAACTATGAACATTACGAAATTTCCAATTTTGCCAAAAACCAAGAATACAGTCAACACAACACTTCTTATTGGCAAGGAAAAAAATATCTAGGAATAGGACCCTCGGCTCATTCTTTTGATGGTAAAAACCGCCACTGGAATATCGCCCATAACCAAAAATACATGGATAATATTTTAAATAAAAACTCGATTCCATTTGAAACAGAAGAATTAACAGCAATAGATTTATATAATGAATATATCATGATTTCATTAAGAACTATGTGGGGTTGTGATTTTTCAAAAATAAATGATATTTTTAAGAATTATTTTAACCAAAGAATAAACCAATACCTTAAAAATGGTAAAGCGATTGAAAAAAATGGTCATTTCATTTTAACTAATGAGGGAAAACTATTAGCTGATCAAATCGCTTCAGATTTATTTTATGTAGAATAGGTGTTATATGCATCCGTATCGGATAATTCATTATAACTTCACCATAACTAATTATACTTCAATTCTTTACAGAAAAGCTAAGGTCTATTTTTCAATGTGGATTAGTATAACATTTAATAGAAAAACCCTAATTTACTTTAATACTTAAAGCATCATAATTAGGAGCCATTAGTCCAATAATACCATAAGCTGTTTCTCCATCTTTAATGGTTTTATTCATCAAATTGTAATGCATTAGTTCTCTTTTAAAATCTTTATTAGCTTTGGCACTTAGTCCAATATTTCCTGCCACTAATCCTGGACCAACTGCTAAACCAATGGGAACCACTTTTCCATTTAAATCTAAATACAATGGACTTAGCAAGATGTAAGCAACATAAGGAGCTACTTTTTGCTTTAAGACTTTATGCAAAGTAATATTATCGAGAACTTGAACATCAGACCCATCTGATTTAACCACGTTTATATCTGTTCCAAATACTAAATCTTTTCCAGAATTATTTACAATTTTAACCGAAGCTAAACGAACA
This sequence comes from Saprospiraceae bacterium, assembly GCA_020630455.1. Lineage (GTDB taxonomy): Bacteria > Bacteroidota > Bacteroidia > Chitinophagales > Saprospiraceae > JAHDCE01. The sequence continues at coordinate 8,795 of JAHDBK010000050.1, read as the reverse complement.
TAACTCCTCAATTCTCTTCGTGTGTATTTCTTATTAAGCACATTATATTTGTATTGAAATGCAACATTTTTATCTGAACTTAATGAAGAATAAAATTGATAAGGAGGGTTTACATGAGTGTACTTTTTAGCACAATTAGTAAAACAAAAAACAGTTAAAACAAGAAGTACGGTTTTTAAATAATGCATGGTATTGATTGAGTTTAAATTTAAAAATACACTAACTAATTAGTTAATTCGCACCTAAGTAACATCCAAAAAATAGCTTCCTCATTTAATCTGTGCCTTTTGATTTTACTTTTCGTTAAAAAAGCTAGAAATAGTCCACTATTTTACGCTTTTTTGCCTCAATTAAAATCAAAATCTACTATCTAAAATGTCGAATTTATTTTTTTACCGTTACTAAGTTATATTTTTTATAAATATTTTTCAAAGAAAAGTACTGTTTTTTTTAAAAAAACATAAGATGTTATTACGAAAAGTTTTTTATGAAAGATAAATTAGTATTTTTAATTATAGTCGAGGCATTACTCGAAAAGCATAGCCTTAGCTATGTTTGAGAGGAATAACGTCTATTCTTTATATTTTTTTTCAGTAAAAAATTGTAAATTCGTAATTCATAAAATAATTCTACTAAGAGCATTTTAAAAATGCTCTAAAGATTGAGCAATAAAGTTGAATATGCAAGAAATAATTAATTACTTTAGCGACATGCCCTCCCTACACCGTTCACTATTATTAGTTGGTGGATTAACCTTTTTCTTTTTAGTAGAACAAGCCGCTCCTTTGTTTGAAATCAATTATAGTCGAACCAAACATACGCTAGTTAATATCTTTTTCACCTTAACTACTGTAGTTATCAATTTTGTAATGGCTTTCATTTTAGTTTTATCAGCTGATTGGGTAGTTGAAAATCAATTTGGCATTATTCAATGGTTAACAATGCCTCTTTGGGCAAAAGCACTTATAGGTCTATTATTGATGGATTTAATAGGTGCTTGGTTGGTACATTTTATAGAACATAAGGTCTGGTTTTTATGGCAATTCCATGTGATTCATCATACTGACCAAAATGTAGATACTACAACAGCCAATCGCCACCATCCAGGAGAAAGCGTAATTCGTTTTATATTTACAACAGCAGCTGTATTAATTGTAGGAGCACCTATTTGGTTGGTATTCATTTATCAAACCCTTTCATTAGTACTTACGCAGTTTAATCATTCCAATTTAAAAATGCCTACTTGGTTGGATAACATCTTAGTTTGGGTTATTTGTACACCGAACATGCATAGAGTTCACCATCATTATCGACAACCGTATAGCGACACCAATTATGGTAATATTTTTTCCTTTTGGGATAGAATTTTTGGTACTTACGTAGCTGTCGAAAACAAAAAATTAATCTATGGAGTAGATACTTATATGGATAAAAAAGAAGTATCTAATATATGGTCTCTACTAAAAATTCCATTTGTAGGTTATCGTTCTGCTATTGAGTATGAAGAAGAAGAAAAATTAAATTAAAAAATAAAGAAATCTCTTTATAAAACACCAAAAAATAGACATTATAACTTCTCATTTTTTATTAAATAATTAATTATAATGAATATTAAAAATATCTTTATATTTCTTTTTGTATGTTCATTTCAAATTACTTCATACACCCAAGTAGAAAAGAAGTATGATAAAAAAAACCAAGATTTACCAGAATGGGTAATTTTAATGAATAACGAAGATGCTGATATTGGAGAAGTAATAGCTGCTTATGAAGAATATTATAAAAATAATCCTTTTGTAAAAAACAAATACACCCAATACTATAAACGTTGGTTAAGAACTATAAAGAGAGATATTAATGGTTATCAAACAGGTATCAACTCTTGGGAAGATGCCCAAAGACTGAATAACGAATATTTAGAAAAAATAAAAACAACTAATGAAAGAAATCCAACATCTCCTTGGACTTGTATAGGTCCTTTTGATTTTGATAAAGGAGCCGTTGATAGGTCTTATGCTGCTGGTGCTGCTCATATCTACACCGTTGAACAATCCATTTCAAATACAAATGTTCTATATGCTGGTTCTGCGACCTCAGGAGTGTGGAAAAGTATAGACAAAGGCTTAAATTGGTCATTATTAACCCAAAACATGCTCATAAACGGGGTTGTTTCTTTAGAAATTGACCATTCCGATGAGAATACTGTTTATTTTGTTGGAGGAGGAATATTGTATAAAACAACTGATGGAGGGACTACATGGAATACTGTTGGTGATGCAGCATTTACATCACTTTCTCATAATGTAAAAGACATTGTAATGCACCCTACTAACAATCAAATTTTATTTATTTCTTCTAATCAAGGACTCTACAGAACAGATGATGCAGGTGCTACGTTTACTAGAATTAAAGGAGGAATTTTTCAAGAACTCGAATATCATCCTTCTAATAATAATATTCTATATGCTATAAAACAAATAGATAATAGAACGGAATTTTATAAATCAACCGATGGCGGTTCTACCTTTAATATCACAGGAAACGGTTGGCCAGGGATAGGTTCTACTTCTACAACTGCATTAAGTACTATTAATACCAATACAACAGGAGATTATTGCTCTACCTCAACAAATATAAATTTAGGAAACGGTACTTTTACGGATTTCACAATAGAAATGAGAGTAAAAACATCTTCTTGGTCTGGCGACCCCGCTTTCTTTTCTAACAAAAATTGGAACAGCGGTTGGAATAAAGGATTTGTCCTTGCTTGTAGAGGAAACGGAACTGGTTGGAAATTTAATATTTCAGATGGAGCTACTAGAATTGATATCAATGGTGGAACTATTAATGATGGAGAATGGCATCATATCGCCATTACTTATGACCAAGATGGAACAAAAAGTGTTTATCAAGATGGCGTTTTAATCAATACAAACAATACTATTCTAACTACGGCTACTGATAACTTATTAAATTTGGCATTGGGACAAGATGGTACTCTTAGTTATGGTAATTTTTTTAATGGAGACTTGAATGAAATTAGAATTTGGAATTCCGTTATATCTCAAACTGACATCGATAATTGGAAATGTCAAATAGTAGATAACACCCACCCTCAGTATGCTAATTTACAACATCATTGGAAAACGGACGAAACATCAGGAACAATTCTAAATGATGCGATTGGAGGAAATACAATGAATGCTTCTGGTTCTGTTACATGGAACTCAAGTACTTTAACTTGTGTCACACCTAACTTAATTGCACCAGACGAGCAAAAAAGAACTGAAATTGCTACCTCTCCTGCTGACCCTAGTAAAGTGTACGCTCTTTGTACTGGTGCTGCCAACGGTGGCTCTGGACTTTATGGAATTTATGTAAGTACCGATGAAGGAGCTAATTGGACAAGGACTTGTTGTGGACCACAGCCTGCGGGAGTTCCTAGCTTAACTAATCAAAATTTAATGGGTTGGAGTGATGTAGGAACTGATAATGGTGGACAATACTATTACGATTTAGCTTTCGACGTATCCGATTCTGATGCCAATCATTTATTTGTTGGAGGCGTTAATTTATGGATTTCCACAGATGGAGGTACTACATTTACTTGTCCTTCAAAATGGAGTCATTCTTATAAACCCAATTATGTACATGCTGATATTCACGATATACGATTTTTTGGTTCTGATTTATGGGTTGCTAACGACGGAGGCATATTCTACTCTAATGATGGAGGTGCTAATTTTCAAAGGAAAATGCTTGGAATTGCAGGAACAGACTTTTGGGGATTTGATGCTGGTTTTTGGGACGGCGAAGTAATGGTAGGAGGAACTTATCACAATGGAACACTTTTAAAAGATAATAATGTTTATGATAATGGTTGGATTTCTACAGGAGGAGGTGACAACACTCTCGGCAAAGTCAATTATGCTAATGAAAGAAAAGTATATTACGATTATGGAGAAAGATTATTATCTGGCGATAGAATGACTTCTAATTCTGGACTCCCTTTTAATAAAGATTTATGGAGTAAACCATTTGCTTTTGACCCACGTTCAGCTAATAGAATCTATGTAGGAGTAGAAGATACTAATGGAGATACTAAAGAACTTTGGCTTACTGAAGATGATGGCCTAACATTTGAACTAATTCACACTTTTAATATTCCAATTGATAAAATAGAGGTCGCTTGGAATGACCCGAGTGTGATTTATATTTCATTAAGAGGTGGTTGGTGGGATAGAAAAGAGGTTTGGAAAACAACTGACGAAGGAATATCTTGGACTGAAATCACACCTACACTCACGGAACTAGGAAGTAGAGATTGGGTAAGATATGATATTACAGTAGATGCCCAAGATGCAAATATTCTTTGGCTAGCTCGCAAATACCCTTATTCTGGAGATGCCCTTAATGGCTTTCAAGTATTAAAATCTGCTGATGGTGGCAGTACTTGGTCTTCTATCTCTACAGCTATACTCGATGGCGAATCTGCAACCAATATTGTTCACCAAAGAGGAACAGATGGAGGTGTTTATTTGGGTACAAAAAGAGCTGTTTATTATAGAAACAATACCATGGGAGACTGGGCATTATTCAACAATAATCTTCCTGCAAGCACATATTCTACAGATTTAATTCCCTTTTATAAAGAAGGAAAAATTAGAAATGGAACGAATAGAAGTGTTTATGAAGCTGAATTTTACGAACCTTCACAACCATTGGCTCAAATATCTGTAAATAGATTTGATTCTTACTGTGCACACGATACTTTATATTTTTCAGACCATTCAGCTTTAAATCAAAATAGTGCCACATGGTCTTGGTCTTTTCCTGGAGGAACTCCTTCCACATCTACCGAAAGACAACCCAAAGTAGTATACTCAACAACAGGAACATATACTGTTTCCTTGACGGTAACAGATATAAATGGAAGCAGTTCTCAAACAATAAATGAATTAATTAATATAGAGAATAATTGCTCATTAGATACTGTCCCTCAATATGCTTTAAGTCCTAATACAAGTGGTTATCTCAATGTAGGCAGACCTCAATCACTAGATTTTAAAGGAACAGATAATTATACTTTTTCTGCTTGGATAAAACCAAACTCAGATAATATGACAGGTTATATATTAACTAAATATGATAGACATGTAGTTGGTCAATATCAATTTGGAGTAGTAAATGGTAAAGTTTATGCATCAAGAGAGGTTTCTCCTTGGAGCATTAGTGGAGCTACTGATTTATTAGCGAACACTTGGTATCATATAGCTGCTACTTATGATGGTAGCCAATTAAAAGTATATGTAAATGGTAGATTAGACGGTACTTTGAATATGACTGGTAGTATTTCAAGTATTAACAGAGATGTTTTAATTGGTGCAAGGCACAGAAGCAATGCAGTTAATGACCACTTTAACGGTTTAATTGATGAATTATGTGTTTGGGACATTGCCCTTTCACAAGAAGAATTAAGAGAGAAAAGACATTTGACAAAATATGCAGATGAAAATAATTTAATTGCCTATTACCAATTCAATGAAGATTTATTAGAAACAAAAGTTCCTGACCGAATAAAGTCTAATCATGCTACCCTAAATGGCGATGCTACTCGTGTTATTTCGACAGCTCCTGTAGGTGGCGGTTCAAGTCATAGACTAACGGTCAATGCTTCAGGTAATTATGATTTTACGAATGCTGATGTTAATATTAATTTTGGTACTACTCACCCTGACGGAGAAATAGTTGTTTCTCGAATCAACTTGCCTCCAGACGAATTACCTAATACAGATTTACATAGTAGAAGCTATTGGATTATTAATAATTATGGTAATAATAACACTTTTTCTGAGTTGAATAGTATTCGCTTTAATCAAATCGGTATTGTAACTGCAGATGATGCTACTTCTCCTAATGTCTTTAGTTTATTTAAAAGGGTTTCTAATGCCGATGGGACTACTTGGGGAGCAAGTATTGATAATGGAGATTTAGCCATTGCTTCACTAGATGGAGATGTAGCGTTTAATACAGGAAATAGCATTACTGACTTTAGTCAGTTCATCATCACGACAAGCGGTACTTCTCTACCCATCGAATTATTATTTTTTAATGCAAATGCTGTAAATAATAGAGAAGCTCACTTGGACTGGGCAACCGAAACCGAAATAAATGGAGATTATTTCTTAATAGAAAGAAGCCAAAATGGTATTGATTTTGAAAGATTAGGTCAAATTGATGCCATTGGAAATAGTACTTCTACACAAAATTATTCTTTTATTGATTTAAACCCTCTTCAAGGTCTTTCTTATTATAGATTAAAAATATTTGATTTAGATGGGACATTCAAATATTCAGAAATAAAACCTATTAATATTTATAAAAATAATCAAATACTCGTATTTCCAAATCCTACCGATAAAGAAAAAGGCTTGACAATAAATTGCCAACTAGATGATGAATATGAACTAATTTTATTTGACGCTACAGGTAAAATAGTACTTGAAAAGACTTTTCAAAAAGAAACAAGAATCAATACGAATTACCTAAGTTCAGGTACATATATGTATAGAGTTAAAGGAAATCAATTCATGCAAAATGGTATCATATTAATTAAATAATAAAGAAATATCTTTATTAAATGAATAAAACAAAACAGATTTTTTTAATAAAAATAATGATTTATATTGTCTTAATCATAGCACTATTCTATGCTGGTGAAGCATGGGCATATAATTATGTAACAGAATATAAATTCAGTCCTACCTTAGAAGGTGAAAATTTCGCTCTTTTTTATTTTGGAACAATTATTCTATTTTTTATTTATTTAATGTTTTTATTATGGACAAAAATAAAACAGATTTCTAATCCAAAAAAGACTTTATATTCTATTGCCCTATTTCTTAGCCCTATTTTATTAATAGCCTTGATGATGTACCAATCTTTTGAACTCAGAATGTATGAAGACCACCTTCAATTCTATAAAAAAGAAAAAGTAAGTACTTTTAAAACTTTGTACTTTTATAATCTAAGCGAAGGAAATGTAATGGGAAGAAAAAATGGCGGTTTAGAAATATACAAAAATACATGGTTTCCTTTTTTGCTCAAAAGGTATGTTCATTCTGATTGTATTAATCTAGAAATCATCAAAGAAAATGATAAAATAATTCTACGCGACAAAAACTTTTTATGCGAAGACATTATTTTAGAAAGGTAAAGAAAAATTTAACTGCTCCTAAGAATTGGTATTTTTTATTTTTTAGGAATACTTACAAAATAGGTCTTTTTCTCCCTATTGGTCAAATTACTATCAATCAACCAAGGATTATAAACTTTTAATGTGCGATAAGATATACCATATTTTTCAGCAAAATCAGCCCAGCTGGCTACAGCTTCACTAACTTCAACACTATAAGTATCTTCAAATGGTTCATATTTTTCGAAATCGTGGATATAAAAACCATATTTCCTAGGGTCTTTCATAATTTCTTTAATGGCTACAATTCTAAAAATATAACGCATGGTCTCTGCATTGACATTTAAATCGTAAACTGTATTTGCTTTTTGCGAAGCTATATTTTTCTTCAACCTTGGACCTCCCATATTATAAGCCAAAGCAGCATACGACCAAGAACCGAATTCTTCTTTTAATTTTTTAAGATATTTACAAGCAGCTCTAGTAGATTTTTCAAGATGAAAACGCTCATCTATTTCACTATTAATTATCAATCCATATTCTCTACCCGTCCCTGACATGAATTGCCAATATCCCTTAGCTCCAGCAGGTGAAGTTACATTATCCAAACCACTTTCAGCTACTGCTAAATATTTTAAATCATCTGGCATATTGTTCTCTGCTAATATCTTTTCAATCGTAGGAAAATATTTAGGTGCTTTTTTTAGATATAAAATAGTACCCGAATGACGATAAGAATTCGCTATCAATTCTTTGTCTAACCTTTCTTTAACATCAAATTGATCCATGGGTAAAGCTTCGCCACAATAATTGGCTTCACTAGGAATATCAACTGCTTGAATAATTTGAGGTAAATGTCCTTGAGGTAAATCTTGAGGAATATCTCTATGCATCGAATCTTTCTCACTTGACGAGCTCAACACCACAAAGGCCATTATTAATAAACCTGCTAATCCAAAAGATGCAATTGTCTTTCTCATATATCTCTTTTTTTATTATAATTATAAAAATAACAAAAATTTGTTATTAAGTATAAAAATTATACTCAATACTTACTTGTTAATTTTTCTTGGTCTTTTAAAAACGGGTACAGTTGAACAAGGCTCTCCAAACATGATACTTTGAGCATAAGGTTGTAGTTGCTCACTAAAATAACTATATGCAAAAGCAGGAACAGGCTGATTACTGCATCCCTTAATCACTATTCTTTTACCTTCATATTGAGAGAAATCAATGGATGAAAGCGTTTTTTGGTATTCCAATTTTAAAAATTCATCAAAAGTCCCTTGAGTTACGGTCTTAGCAATTGGCTTAGCATAAGTCGCGACTAACATATAAGCCCACATTGGAATAATAGCATCGTTTGAGCAATACACCAATAAGTGTTTACCTTGAAATTGTTCCCAATCTAAGTCTTTTAAAGCTGCTCTAAAATCTTTCTCTTTTAGAATCAACTCCATAAAAAGATATTCTTTTAAATCAAAATGGGCAATCTCTCCCTTTGGAAAATAATCTTCCAAATTAATATTAACCAAACCGCTATTGGCTACTCTATTGACTAATGGTGGTTGTGAATTCATATTCTTTCTCCCCTTTTCTT
>JAHDBK010000049.1:7432-13456 GCA_020630455.1 Saprospiraceae bacterium | reverse complement strand
CAAAACAAAATTCTTATTTCAAAAACTCAATAAACTTATGTTACAGTGTACTAAGTAATGAGTACGTTGATATTTGAAATAATAAGTAAATTAGTGGACAAAAATAATTAGACGTTTGCAAATTAAAATAATAAAGAATTTTTTTTATTATTTAGATGTAAGTCTAAAATCTAATGTCTAATTTCTATTGTCTTCGGATTTGCTTAAATGGTAGTAAAAAAAGAGCTACTTCGGTAAAAGTGGCAAATATGCTGTATAGGTTCGAGTCCTATCATCTCAATAGAGATGTGATGAAATGGGTAGACATGCTTTAAATATATCGCTCTTTTTAAATTTCTCCATTTATATTTTTAATGAATTAAAAAACAAAATTTTAAAATCATGTCATTGTTCAATTTTATTAAAAAATCTAAGAAAAAAACTGAAAACAAGGCAGGTGGTGAAGCATTTGTTCAATCACCAAAAATGCAATTGGCTTCAATTTTATTGACTTCATTTGCACAAGATCAATTCTATCGTTCTTCAAAAGATACTTTTAAAGAATTAATTGCCTTGTTGAGCAAAGTAGATGCTCGTTTTGCTGCAAAAGCGGCAATTTATGCCCGTAATCGTTTCAACATGCGTTCGATTACTCATGTATTAGCGGCAGAATTAGCAGCTTATGCTTCAGGACAAGTTTGGGCAAAAGATTTTTATAATCAAATTGTAAATCGTCCTGATGATATGTTAGAAATTGCAGCATATTATTTTAATATGGGAGGTAAAACTTTGCCAAATGCAATGAAAAAAGGTTTTGCAAAATCATTCGACCGTTTTGATGAATATCAAATTGCCAAATATCGTGGCGATAATAAATCTGTAAAATTAGTCGATATGGTCAATTTGGTACGTCCTATTCCGACTCAAAAAAATGCTTCTGCCTTGCAAGCATTAGTTAATGGTACTTTGCGTAACCAAAATACTTGGGAAGCAAAATTAACTCAAGCAGGTCAAAAAGCAGAGAATAAAGAGGATTTGTCAAAGAAAAAAGCAGAAGCATGGTCTTCATTGATTAATAATAATAAATTGGGTTACTTCGCCTTGTTGCGTAATTTGCGTAATATCGCTATTCAATCTCCAAATGTTTTGAAAAAAGCATTGGTACAATTGAATGATGCTAACCGTATCAAAAAATCAAAGGTTTTGCCATTTCGTTTTTTGACTGCATTTGATACTATCAAAAATTCAAATATTGAAAATGCAGATAAGCGTAATATTATGAAAGCATTGAATGATGCTTTTGAATTGGCTTTGAGCAATGTTCCAGTATTTGAAGGTCGTACTTTGGTAGTAGTTGATGATTCTGGTTCAATGACTTGGGGTAAAGAATCAATGGGTAAAAAACCAATTGAAATTGCTGCCATTTTCGCTGCTATGTTGTATAAGTCAAATGATGCAGATTTGATGCGTTTCTCCGATTCAGCTGCTTATATTAAGCCATATTTTGGAGATGCTGCCTTGTCAATTGCCAACCGTATTATTAAAAAGGCAACGGCAGGCGGTACTAATTTCCAATCTATTTTTGAAAAGGCTAATCAAGCATACGACCGTATCATTATTTTGTCAGATATGCAAGCGTGGGTAAATTACAATGTACCAACTGATGTGTTCAACAAATACAAAAAGCGTTATGGTACTAATCCATATATCTATTCATTTGATTTGAACGGTTATGGTTCTTTGCAATTTCCAGAAAATAAAGTATTTGCTTTAGCTGGTTTTAGTGACAAGGTCTTCGATTTGATGAGCTTGTTAGAAACTGACCGTAATGCATTAGTCAATGAAATTGAAAAAGTGGAGTTGTAAAATTCCCAATAGGTAAGTCCTGATATTTTTTTAAACATATAGCATCGTTTTCATTCGAAAACGGTGCTTTTTTATTATTAGTAATATTATTAATATTAAAAAATATAAAACAATAATTACATTTGAAATGTAAATAGTAAAGACTTAAATAAATAGAAATATATGAATATTCACATTATTAATATTGGAGATGAAATATTGATTGGCCAGATAGTCAATACGAACGCTACTTGGATGGCACAACAACTGAATTTGGCGGGGTTTAAGGTTACTGCTATTAAAATTATTTCAGATGGATTAGAAGATATTCAATATAATATTGAACAATCATTTAAAGAAGTGGATATTGTCATTACAACTGGAGGTCTTGGAGCCACTAAGGATGATATTACTAAAAAAGCCATCGCCCAAATGCTAGGTGTTGAAATGTATTTTGATGAAAGTGTTTATAATAATATTGAAAGAATGTTCAAAAAAAGGAATATTCCTTTAAATCATTTACACAAGGAGCAAAGTATGATGCCAAAAGGGGTTGAATTATTAGAAAATAAAATGGGGACAGCACCGGGTATGCACTTTAAATATAAAGAAAAGTCTTTATTTTCTACTGCTGGCGTGCCTTACGAAATGCAATATGTGATGACTAATGGTATTGTTCCAAATTTGCAAAAACAATATGGTAAAAAGGCGATATATCACCATACTATTAAAACGTCAGGGAAAGGAGAAACCCAAATACAAGAGCTTATTAATGATATAGAAGAAGGACTCCCGTCTCATATAAAAATAGCATATTTACCCAACTTAGGCGAAGTGCGTTTGAGGATTTCTGCATTTGCTAATAATGGACAAACTCAAGAAGATTTAGAAAAAGAAGTACAAGAAGTAAGTAATAATATCCATGAGGTTTTAAATGATATTGTCTATAGTCATGAAGATATTTCTATTCAAGAAGCATTAGGTAATACCTTGAAGGAAAAAGGGAAAACATTGGCACTAGCAGAAAGTTGTACAGGAGGAAATATCATGGCAAACATTGTTCAAATAGCGGGTTCATCATCTTATTTTGAAGGAGGTATGGTTGCTTATAGTAATGAAATTAAAATGCAAAAATTAGGTGTAAAACAAAATACTTTAGAAACTCACGGTGCGGTTAGTGAACAAACAGTTAGAGAAATGGTTGAAGGGGCGATTGCTTATTTTGGAGTTGATGTTGCTCTTTCCGTTTCTGGAATTGCTGGTCCAAGTGGAGGAACCAAAGAAAAACCAGTAGGCACAATATGGTTGGCAGTAGGGAATGCTCAAAAAATAGAAACAAGCGTCCTTAGATTAGGAAAAAATAGACAAAAAAATATAGAATATACCACTAAAAGAGCTTTAAATATGCTGAGAATGTTTGTCCTTGATAATTGATATAAAGGCAGCAATTAATAGTTTTATTCGTTTTTACCAAAAACCGAATATCATGAAACTTCCATTGAAACTTCTTTTTCTAATTTTTTTATTAAATGTATTACCTATTAGTAATAGTGTAGCAACTACTTATGTTTACAATGATTCAATAGAACATTCTTATACAAAAAAGAAAAGGAAAAAACAAAGAAAATATTCTACCAAAAAACTTAAAACCTCTAAGATTAAAAAGAAAAAAAAGAAGAAAAAAAGAATAGGTAAAAGATTTTGGCTAAAAGTATTGATTGGGATTTTAATATTTTTATCTGCATTGAGTATCTTCTTAAATATTTATTTTGGTTTTAGTTTAAGTTTATTAATGACTTTAGGATTTTTAATAAGTTATTTGGTTTTTGCTTTTAAAAGGAATAAGGAGTTAAAAAGAGACCCCTTGGACGAAAAAGTAACAAGGACTCAATATATTTTTCATGTTTTTACAGATGTTTTACTTTTTTATCTTTTTTATGGAGGTCTGGGATTCGGAATAGTTATGATGCTTATTGTTGCTGGTATATTAAGTGGTATAATATCATTGGCTATTGTTTTGGGTATTTTATCTTTTATCTTAAGTATTGTTAGTTTATATTATTTTATAAAATTAGTTAAAAGAACTAAAGGTATTAAGAAAAAAAGAAAAGCAGAAGCATTAGACATTGAATAATAAAGAAATTTCTTTATTATTTACTGAATGTTATTTAGCGATTATATCATTAAAAAATAAATAAAAACAAAAATTGCCTCGTATATTATTTTACAATCAAAAGGATTAATGTATTTTTGCACTTGAAATAATTGTATATTTAATTTTTATATACAAAATTATAATAGAATAAGAATAAAATATCATGGCAAAGTTTGAATTAATCATGCCTAAGATGGGCGAAAGTATCATGGAGGCTACCATCCTTAAATGGACCAAACAAGTAGGAGATAGCATAGAGTTAGATGAAACGGTTTTGGAAATTGCAACGGATAAAGTAGATTCAGAAGTACCTTCTCCAGTTGAAGGAGTATTGAAAGAAATTCTTTATAATGAAGATGAAACCGTAGAAATAGGAAAAACGATTGCCATTATAGAAACAGAAGGTGCCGAAAGTGTAGAAACAGAAGATAAAGTAGAAGCACCTGCCCCTTCTTCAAATGGAAAGCCTAAAGAAGCGGTAAAAGAAGCTCCAAAAGCTCCTGCTGCACAGCCTCAAGCACAGCCTTTAGCCGTAGTAGATAGCAATCGTTTTTATTCACCTTTGGTGAAAAATATTGCTAAAAGTGAAGGTATTAGCATGACTGAATTGGAAACTGTTCCTGGTACAGGGAAAGATGGAAGAGTTACCAAAAGAGATATTTTGAATTATGTTGAAAATAGAACGGGGGCTCCTGTCCTAACGGCAACTCCTGTTGCTCCAGCGGCTAAAGTAGAAGCCAAGCCGCCTGTACAACAAAAAACACATACACCACCTGTTCAGCCTGCCACCAGTTTAAATGGAGATGTGGAAATTATCGAGATGGATAGAATGAGAAAGCTTATCGCTGACCACATGGTCATGAGTAAGCATACTTCTCCTCACGTGACTTCTTTTGTTGAAGCAGATGTTACGAATATTGTGAATTGGAGAAATAAAGTGAAAAAAGACTTTTTACAAAAACACGGTGAAAAAATCACCTTTACTCCAATATTTATCGAAGCATTGGCTAAGGCGATTAATGATTTTCCTATGATTAATGTGTCTGTAGATGGAACGAATATCTTGAGAAAGAAAAATATCAATATAGGTATGGCTACGGCACTTCCTTCAGGTAATCTTATCGTACCCGTTATTAAAAATGCTGACCAATTTAATTTAATGGGCTTGACCAAGCAAGTGAACGACTTAGCAAATAGAGCTAGACAAAATAAATTAAAACCTGAAGATATCCAAGGAGGTACTTATACGATTACTAATGTAGGAACATTCGGAAATGTAATGGGAACACCTATTATTAATCAGCCACAAGTAGCTATCATGTCTGTTGGAGTGATTAAGAAAAAACCAGCTGTTATCGAAACACCTGATGGTGATTTTATCGGAATTCGACACATGATGTACCTATCTCATTCTTATGATCATAGGGTAGTTGACGGATTTTTAGGCGGTTCTTTCTTGCGTAAATTTGCAGATTATTTAGAGGCATTTGACCCAAATAGAACGATATAAATAATAAAATAAGTATTAATTAAAAAAGCTTAATGGTGGTAATACCATTAAGCTTTTTTATTTTTAATATTTACAACCAAGTACATTGTTTAGAAAATTTAAAACCGGTTAGACCTGCTTTTTCTAATGCTGTTTTTACTCGTTCAGAAAAATAAAACCTATAATCCCAATGTCCTATTCTAAACATATCATATTCTTCTATATCTAAATCTTTAAAATGATATTTTTTCTTAGGAAACAAATGTCTTAAACCACTTTTCCTACTCATTATTTTATCATACTCAATCATAAAAGACCGATTAGGTTCAAGTTTTATATCATGTAAAGGATTTAATTTTTGAGTAAACAAATCATATTCATAAACAGTCATGTCAGTTAAATCATAATTGATATGTGGTGTTAAATCACTGTAAAAAAACATAAATTTATATCCGAGTACATCTTGCCTATTTTTAAAAGAAACATCTACAAATTGCAAATTAATTCCTTTAAATTCTTTTATAATTTGATAAAAATTAGAACTAATTAAAAAACC
>JAHDBK010000049.1:0-7332 GCA_020630455.1 Saprospiraceae bacterium | reverse complement strand
TTATTTTCTTTTACAAATGAATAATATTTCATTTAGTTTTAGGTTTTTTATATTAATAATAAAGAAATTTATTTATCTTTTAAATCTATGTTTTATAAAGTATATAAGAGTGTCTACTATTTTTTATTATTAATTTCATCAATTTTAGCATCGATTTTGGAGAGCATTTTTTCTTTTACGCTGGTCCATTTTTCTAGTCTTACTTTACACTCTTCTTTTGCTTCTTCTGTTTCTGCGGCTTTCAATTCCTCTTGAATAGCTTTGATTTTGGCATCTACATCAGCTAGTTTTTCTTTGCGTTTTTCAATGGATTCTGCTTCATCTGCTTTATCAAAAATCACATTTTCAGGAGCGGCAGTATCATCTATTTTTTGTCTTTCTGCTCTAGCCACTTTTTTAGGAATAAACACAGTATCTGTTACGACTCTTTGATTCATAAAATTAGGAGAAACGATTTCGATACCTGCTTCATGTAAACAATCCAAAATCATAGCATGAAGTTTGGATTCCGCAGAAATGATGGTTTTGACATCTTCTAATAGTCCAAATGATTTATATACTACAGAAAAATCACCTAAATCAGTTATTCTTATAAAGCCATCTTTTAGTCCTGCTCTTTCAATAGCTAAAAGCAAAGCTTTTTCAATTTTTACTCTATTAACATCATAACCTAATGAACAAACACCAGTAATAAATGTCCCTGATGAACGAATGACTTTGACAGGATGAGTAGTGAGGTGTAAATTGGGAATAGTGATTAAATCTCTATTGTCTGTTTGAATTTCTGTATGAAATAAACCCCTTTCTGTAACCCTTCCAAACAAATCATTGGTTCTAATAAAATCACCTGGTTTAAAACTATTAATCGTTCTCAACATGATTCCAGCCATGCCATTCCCCATAAAAGTAGCAGAACTCAAAGCGAAAACAGCAGATATAACGATACCAATAAGACTAGATATATTGCCCTTGGTATTGGGGTCCATTGGTAAAGATAAAATAATAGCAACCGCACCTATTAATAATATTGAAAATAGAATGATAGAACGAATAATGCCCCAATCCGCTTTCCCTTTAGAAGATTTTTCTAAAACCCATTTAGTGCCATAATAAACAGCTATTGTAATTACAATAGTAAAAAATGCACCTTTAAAACTTAAAATACTTTGAAGAATAGAATCCATGTTGAGTAAAATTAAATGATACGTTTAGGACGCTATAATAATTTATTTGTAACATAAAGAAGCGCTATACTCAATGTTTTCTAGTCATTTTTATCTATATCTTATTCAATTTAAAACTTTGAATATTTCCATTAGAAAATACCTGAACGACATAAATACCTCTAGGCAATTCATCATTCATACTAATGATGTAATTCTCATCAGCAGACCTACTTTGAATGGTTCTATGATAAAGAGATTGCCCCATCGCATCAAAAATGCGAATCTCTACCTGTTCATCTGCCTTCAAACCTTTGATTTGAATTTGTTGATGGAACGGATTAGGGAAAACTTGTACAGCCAATTCACTATCTTGAATAAGAGCAGAACGAATATCTGAATACTCATAAGTGCCGTCTAAATCAACCATTTTTAAACGATAATAATTGCGTCCAATTGGAGCATTTTCATGCAAGTATTCATAATTGCCTTGTCCTTGCCCTTCTTCAAAAGAAAGGAGTTTCCATATTCTACCATCAGTAGAATGTTCTATGTCATATCCAAAGAAATTTTCTTCTAGTGCAGACTCCCAAGATAACAAAACTTCTTTATTTTCTCTTGGTTTTACATTGAAGCTGATTAATTCTACAGGAGTATTAAGCGTATAAGTAATGTCTAAAAATGGTCGTGCATCATTCATGTATTCAGCTAATCCTACAGTGCTAAAATCACTATCCACTACATCATCACCACTATTGAAAATAACATAGTCAGAACCTGTATTCGTATTGGGGAAAGAGAGACGAAGTTGTGTGTTTCCTGTCTTATTAATCGCCGCTAGGCCATCAGCTGTTAAATCAACTCTAAGGGCATATTGGTTTTGCGAAACAGAACCGTGAAAGCAGCCCGCATCAGTTGCAGTTGCCGCAGCTGTTTTATCACTACCTTCTATATTTGCAGCACCAAAATTACCACTTTGAACATCTATTTGAGGAGCTCCTAAAGTTCCTGAAGTAAAAGGATTAGTATTGCTGAGTCCTTTTCTAATAATATAAAAACTAACAGATTCAATAGTGGCATCATCAGGAATAGAGCTAGTGTCAAAACTTAAAATTCCAGCATAATTATTACTAACGTTTTGGTCGCCTACTCTGACAGAACCAGTACCCGTAGTTGTTCCATTAGTCCAACCATCTTCACTGCCTCCATTAGAAAAAATGGTAGTAGTAACATTTTGTCTATGCTTAGGCATAAAATAATTCATTGTTTGATGAATGATTTTATATTCGTAAGGATTCGCAGCTAAGTGTATAGGGTCAAATGCATTTCTAAAGTTAGAACGAATAGTGGGAAGAGCTGGATTGCCACCATAAAAATTTGCCGAAAATGGTTCGCTTTGTTCGGGTAGAGGGAGTGTTCCCGCTGCTGCACTTCCATCACCATAATAATAATGAGATAAACCAATTGCATTATCATAAAATAGCTTGGGTTCTAAATCTAACCAAGAGATTCTCTCTGTTTCTACTTGAATCATCATTTGATTGATTTCAGCATCAGTTATTAATGGAGAAGTTGCGCTATAGCTGATATCTCTTCTCATACCACAAGCAACTAAACAAAATAACGCACCAGTAGTAAAATTAGGATAATCATAACTAGAGAGTAAAAATTCAACATCTGGATGTACGGCTAAAACATCATTGATAATCACAAAGGTATTATCTCTAATTGTAGAGAACAAAACAGCTTCAGAACCAGCAACATCTGTATCCATATAGTGATACCAGCCATTATCTGGGCGACCTGCTAGTATGTCATTACCTCCAATGCTTAAAACAACAGTTTCTACATCAGGGTTGTTATTTAAGGCGGTAATTAGATTACTTATATAAGGGTATTGTGCTTTATCTGCCCAATTTCGAGCTTCGCTACCACTTACAGCATAGGCTGTTCCTGTATAACCTGGACCTGGGTTAGAACTTAATGATTCTGCCAACATATCTTTATCGCCAATACCAAATTTATCAAAGACGACATTGTGACTTCCATCATCCCACATATATTGAGCCCAAGAATCACCAGCTAATAACGAAGTTACAGTTGAGCTTCCCGTAGGACAATTTTGAGCACTTAATTGAAGACATAAAAGGAGTGTAATGAATGTGTATAAATTCCTCATAGTATAAAGTTTTGTTTTCTCTAGCCCCCAAATATACGGAAATATTTTTTTTATAAAAAAAATAGAATTAACAAATCATTATATTAAAAAATTATAAATTATAACTTTTGAAGTTAAGTTGCAGTTAAGGTAAAGATTATTTTTTTGATTTGATTAATAATGAGGATAATTTTCAAACACGAAAAATCAAATTTTTAATAAAAAAATCAAATCACATGAAAAAAATCATTATTACTTTTAGCCTTGCACTTTTATTCCTAACTTTTTATTCTTGCGAAACAGACTTATCTCAATTTGGAAATCACCAAGGTGTTTTTGGTGTTGTATTTGATGAAAGGACAAACGAACCCATTTCTAATGCAGTTGTATTTTTAAATGGAGCGACTCAATTATCAACTTATACCGATATTAATGGTAATTATCGTTTCGAATCCATCAAAACAGGCAATTATGTATTGAGTGCAGAAAGAGAAGATTACAAAACTTCTTTTATAGATGTTCCAATTGGATTAGGAGATTTTCCTCGTATGGATATACCAATGGAATATCGCTCTATGCTTTCTACGGATTATTTAGATTTTGGTACAAGTGAAGAAGAATTAGAAATCGTAGTTACCAATTTATTAGATAGACCAGTAGATGTAGATACAGAAGAGAATGCCCACTGGATACTGGTTAGTAATTCTATCTTTGGTTTAGACCCAGGAGAATCAGGAATTATAAAAGTTAAAGCCCTTAGGTATTTAATGAATAATGCCGTCGAAACAGCTCCGTTAGTCATCAATATAGAAGAAGATTTTGGATTTGATATTTTAGAATCTTATGTGGTTGATATTAGAGCGGAGCGATAATTTAATAAAGAAATTTCTTTATTTTTTCTTGATATTATCCCATGTCTCATATAGTTTTTCTTGACTGGGATAATCATCAGGAATAGTTCTCAAAGGTTCGCATTCTTTTAGACTAGAATACAATTCTTTGGGTAAGGCTTGATACAAGGCTGTGCCTTTGGTTTTCCAATTTAGCATATCATCAGAGACTTCTTTTATGATTTTTGCAGGATTACCCACAACGAGACTTCTATTGGGTATTTTGGTATTTGCTTTGACAAATGCTAAAGCTCCTACAATACTTCCATCCCCAATAATAGCATCATCCATTATCACTGCATTCATTCCTATCAAAACATTTTCTCCAATTGTTGCTCCATGAATAATGGCTCCATGACCTATATGTGCTGATTTTTTTAGCCTCACTGTTACACCTGGAAACATGTGTATAGTACAATTTTCTTGTACATTACAACCATCTTCAATGATGATTTGTCCCCAATCTCCTCTTATTGCTGCCCCAGGAGCAATATATACATCTTTTCCAATGATAACATTTCCCGTTACAGCAGCTAATGGATGTATAAATGCACTTTCATCGATTACTGGTTTAAAGCCTTTGAATTCGTAAATCATAATTTTTAAATTAGAATAAAAGTTATTATCAACCTAATATATTGTATTTTTTTATATGTAAAAAGTATTGATTTTTAACAAAATTGATATTTTTTGAATATTTTTTGTTAAATTATTAATAAAAAGAACAAAATAATAGAAAAAGGCAAGTTTCTTGCTATTAAAAATACATATGAAAAATTGTTTAACATATATCGTTTTGTTCTTTTTGACAAGCTTAAATGCTCAAGCTGTTGAAATAGATTTAAAATCTGCTACTAGCTTGAATCAAATTAGTTTATATAAAGATAGTACTTTTATAGAAGATACAGGTGTTTTGTATAAAGAAGGAGAATTATTTACGGTATTAGAAGAAACGGAATTACAACACCCTGACGCTGACCAAAAACAAAAATTTAAATGGTATAAAGTTCAAACTCCAGATGGCAAAACAGGTTGGATTTTTGGAGATGGATTAGCTGTTCATGTATCTAAAAATTATTTGAGTACAACATTAAAAGCATACTACCATAAAAAAATAAATTTAGGTAATGGATTCGAATCTGCTACAGCTTGGATTGCATCTATCGAAGGAAGGGATAATTTTCATGCACAAGATTATATGAATCCTTTGTATTCAGAATATTATTTAGTTATTACTAATAATAGAGGCAAATCGGTAATTATGAAATGCTCTGGTGAGAGTGCTAGAGGAGAAACAGAAGTGGTTGAGATTATTACAAAAGACCTAACAGGAGATAATTATGATGAAATTATTATTCATAGAAAAACTAAAAATGTAGGAAGTAATATTGACGAAAGAGAAATCGAAATATTTACGATGAGGGCAGGCACACTCTCTTCCGTATTTTCTGAAAATTTGAGTTTAACTTACGAAGCACAAGTACCTTCCCCTGCTTTATATAAATTCATAGAAATTGAAAAACAAGCTATCAGAATTGCCTATGTCAACTATGTAAATTGTAATCAATACAAAGCTTTAAAAGGTATAAAGAATGACCAACCGAAAAAAGAACGATGTTTAGAATATGTGGTTTCTTATTATAATTGGAATAAAAAAAATAAGAAATTTGAAAACTTATATGGAGATTCTCGTTCAGTTGTTAGAGGAATTTCCAAGCAGTCTACCTACTTAAAATCAAGTCCAAATAATAATGGAAGCTCTATGGGTATAGTCCAAAAAGAAGAAAAAGTTTGTATTATAAAACACTACGAAGAATATCAATTAATACAAGGGGAAAAACAAATTATTCATTGGTTTTATATTAAAAATGCCAAGGGGGAAATGGGTTATATTCCAGCTCAATATATAAACTTTAAAAATGTTGAGCATAGTGATTTATTGAATTTATACTATAAAGAAGCGCCTATTTCTAAATTCAATTGGAGGGCCAATTTTAATGATTTTTTCATTACTCATTTCAATTAACCATATTAAAAAATAAATAAAATTCTTTATCTTTTAATTATATATAAATATTTTTTAATGTAAAAATATTTAAACACCCCCTGTTAAATTTGCTTGATATTCTTTAAATTCAGGTATCGAGGATTATATTTGTGTCATAATTAATATTATACTCATAAAATATAATGAGTTTTTTCTTATTAAAACGAAAAATTATGAAACAAATCTTACCTTTTATTTTTTTTACTTTATTGTATTTAAATAATATAAGTGGACAATGTACTCCAGTAGATTGTTCAGCATCATTACCTCCATTTGGTGGTATTTGTGATACCACATTTATTGATGGAAATGTAAACATGCCCTATTCTGATTTCGAATCATTTGTGATAACCAACAATTGCTTTGATGCAGGTTTAATTGATCCAGGACAAGCAGGAACAGGTGTTATAATTAATGATGTTTATAACTTTATGTTTTCAGGACTACCCGCTGGTATCACTGCGGCTACAGACCAACCATCTTACTCTTCTGCGGGAGGAATGGCTAATGGTTGTATTGCTCTAACTGGAACACCTACAGAAGCAGGTATCTTTGCAGCTACAGCCGATTTTACAGCTGATGTAGGTGCATACCCTTTTAATGGTGGTAGCGGTGCTTGTACAGGTTTTGGTCCTGTTGGGACTACATCTGGTGCAAATTATGCCCTTCAACTTATTATTTTACCTGATGCTAGTTTTTCTGGTCTAGCAGGGCCTTATTGTGAAACTGACCCTGCTCTTACTTTAACACCAACCACCGCAGGAGGTACATTTACAGGACCAGGAGTAAGTGGTAATTCATTTGACCCAAGTCTTGCTGGAGCAGGAACACACGAAATTAAATACATCCTTTCAGTTCAAGAAGGTGCTGCTGTTGCTCCTGCAACGGATTCAACATCTATTATGGTTACTGTTGATGCCGCTGTAACGTATTATGCCGATACAGATAATGATGGTTATGGAGATATCAATAATTCTATGATGACCTGTGGTGCTGCACCAGCTGGATTTGTTACGGACAATACCGATTGTGATGATACAGATATGAATATTAATCCAGGTGCAGCAGAGGCTT
>JAHDBK010000048.1 GCA_020630455.1 Saprospiraceae bacterium | reverse complement strand
GTTAATTGGTAAGTGAAGCGTTCTATGGTCACCCGATTTGTCGCCGTATTCATAAGTTATTTTTTTTGAAGTTCCGCTCTGAAGACTTATTCCTGTATAAAATCTTTTGCGTTGTTCCTTAGTAATATATTTCAAACTGCTTGACTTTCGAATATTTCTGCCAAAAACAAAATCGTGTGTTGTTCCTTGTTTAAAATCAATCGGCAATCCTGCTATTAACTTCTTACCTTTAAATGAACAATGAATTCCGTATTTTGACTTCAGTTCCTCGATGACTTTATACGGCGTAGCATTTTCAATCATAAATTTCCCCAAAGGCATTTGTAAAGCTTCAACTTCGTATCCAGGAGCGATAAATCGAATTAACGATTCCAAGTTTACTGAAGAAAATATTTTGTTGATTTTAGGCAGCTTTTTAAGTTGGTACATTTCGTCCTCGCATTTTAATTGCAACGGAATATCTGCTCCAACTTCTGAAACATAACCTTCAAACTCAGTCATTAAATCGCCATTATAACCTGCTTCAATTTTTATTGAATAACCAGGTTTTATAAAGTCTAAAATATTTCGTTGTACAAGTGACAATCCTTGATTGCCTTGTCTAGCATTTTTAAACTCTCGAGGTAATGAAATGGTTGCTATATCAGAGAACTTTGCGATTGTGTTTTCTATATGAACTGAATCCACAGCCGTGAACTGAATAAGTTCGTTTATTGTTACTCTAACACCAATATTATAGTAATGGTAATTCATTTTACAACGGTTTTAAAAGCGTATAAAAGACCCCTTTTATACTGCTTGCTGTTAATGTAAATTGAATCGTATCCTGGTAGCCTTCAACTGGTGTTATATTTATCGATTTAAAATAGATACTATCAATGTCGTTAGCGTAGAATTGTTCGCCTACAACTTTGATAGCATCATTTATATTAAAAAAGCTATTTAATTGGCTAATTTTATCTTTTGGATAATTTCTATTTTTTACATCGATTAAAATTCCTCTAATGTCTATTGACCATGGGTTTGTTGACCAACGTTCAACAACTACATCATCACCACCTGAAGGTTTAGTTTCAATTTGATTTTTCTCTCGAGAAAAATTCATAATTAACGGTGGTGCAAAAATGTTTGAATCATCTCCAGTTAACATATCTGAAAAAAGGAGCTTTTGACCATTGTACTCAAAACCTATTTTATCGGCTTCTTTATCATAGTCGCCAAAGTATTCAACTTGGTAATCATTAAAGCCTTTTTCAGTTGGTTTTTGTTCAATAGTAAATCCTTTGTTTAATACTGCAAAGTCAACTGGAGTTCCTTTGGCTTGTATTCCAAAAGCTGCTTTAAATCTTTCTGATAAGTTGATTACTGTTGATTCAGCCATTAATTTTGTTTTTTTACGCTTAATATTCCTTGGTCGGCCAACCAATTAACTTGTGCCCATTTCATAGCCCAAACATCATCGGGTAAAGCTTCAGGAAAAGGAACATGTAAAAAATGAGATATTAAAGCATCTGCTTTTAAATACATATCTTTTCCTGAATCTTGATTAAGTCCAGAGCAAGCCTCTAGACTTTCCCAAACTTTCCCTGGCGTATAGGTATTAATTCAACTAATAATCCCGCAGCTGCATAGAATAAATCATCATCAGCCATGACCTCTTCTTTACTTGTCAGTAAGCAGTTTTTAACTAAAATTTCTTGGCCTTTTTTAGGGTCATTATTCATATATTTCATTGACTGCCCTACAACAGAACGAGTTGGAATAATAGCTAAAACCTCTAATTCATTTACTCCAAAATCATCTAATGGAAGTAATAAAGATTTTAATTTTTTACCATATTTGTTTTTGAGAGTGTCTTTTACGCTTTGACTCACTTCTCTTAAATTCCCAACTGAATCAGCTGTGTTATCGTTGTTTATTTTTCCCATTTTAAATAGTCTTTAAAGGTTGTTTAAGTTTACTGCTAGTTTCACATCTAAGGCAAATAAATCGTATTCTTTTTCTAATCCCATGTCACCAGTAACGTCTCTTCCTTCAGATTGAAACTTAGCGACAATTTTATCTACTACAATGATGTTGAATTCATTTACAAATTCAACAGTAATCGTAAAAGGTTTCAACTTTAAAATGCTTCCATTTGAAGCTTTTTCTAAAGGAATAATATCATGCATTGCAATACCTATTGAAGCATTTGGAGTTATCTTACCTTGCGACCAAGAAGTTGCTTTGTTTCCTAAAGAATAATTCAACTGGTGCTCTTGCTCATTTCCATAGGTGATTTTTGATACTTCAATTGGCACTCCATTAACTTGAACTTTTACATCGCCTGAATCGTAGGCCTTTCCATTTCTAATAACTTTTGCCATTACGATTTCGTTTTAAGATTAATAGTTCCATTTATCTCATCAATATTACCTTTTGGAACAATTTTATAAGAGATTTGTAATGTTTTTTCAACAAGTAAATCGCTGTCTTTTCCAACGATAGTTTTACCATAAGAAATCTCACCTCGTTTTATCATGTCTCCAAAAACTTTATCGCCAATATCCTCCAAAGCAACTACAACACCTGGTGTTAATTTCCCAGTTTTAGGATCAACTGGCCAATCTGTTTTTACTGAAGGTAAATAAGCAGTTCTTAACGAACGAACAGCTTTATCGTGTACACGTCCATAAGCAATTGTATGCTCGTTTGTTGAGTTGTTAGCATCAACAATAATTGGTGTGCACGTATGATCGTTGTTAATTCTTACTCCTGCAATTCCCGTGTATTCAATTCCGAATAAATACCCTTTATTTTCCAATACCTGAAGCTCTTCAAAAACATCAGCATTTATTTCGTGTGATGACAATCCTGGTTCAATCCATACCTTTGAAGCTTCATCAGTAAGATTAAATAGTTCGTTATTACCAACGTCTTGATTAACTCGAGCTTTAGAACAAACACCTAAAAGCGTTCCTACATCTGCAAATTTTCGAGCTGCTTCATCTCGAGTTTTAGCATAGTTGAAGTCTTGGCCAATAAATACGCTTACTTTTGGAGCTTTTAAGCCTGGGATATCACGAAGATTTAAAGCTGTTGTTACATTTCCTCCGAAAGCATATCCTTCTAAAAATACTTGAAGCGGCATATTGAATTTGAATCCCCAGTCAGCTAATAATTGAGCTTTAGAAATTGCATCGTGAACATTTTTAGGAATTCCGTCTAACATTGTAATATTTGCTCCAGACGGAAGATTAACCGCAATAGCGATTTGTTTCACTTTTCCTTTTGCTGAAGCAAGCAAAGTTTTTGCTTTCACTTCACACATCTCGCTCATTGAAGTAGCTTTATCAACTAACATCAAATGAAGCTCAGTTCCTTCCCCTGCATTACGGTAAAATTCAAGAATATGACGATATACATTGATTTTGTTATCGTCATCAAACTTTTGTGTAATACCAAGGTTTTCGACCTCTTTCATGGTTAAAACACTAATTGGAGTATCCAACGCAAAGGATACAGGAGCTATCGCTCCTATAATCATCCCACTAATTGCATCGGAAGTACCTATCGTACTTTGACCTACTTGGCCTTTATTAATATTTACTGCACTTAAACTTGCCATTTGTTAAGTTTTTTAACGTCTGTACTCTTTAAGTTGGCCAACTCTCTTACCTTCTTTATCTAAAAGTAAGCTGTTTTCGGCATAGCTTTTTTGAGTAAAATATTCTCCTTTTGGGTTTTTGTAAACCACTTTTATAGTAGGGTTATTTTTGAAAATCTCCTCTACTATTTTTTTGTTGTCGTTCTGTGTTTTGCTCATAATAAATTAAAATTAAGCAGCGTTAGCAGATACAATCGCACCGAATCCGTGCTCTTGCTTTTTATCACACAAACCGTAAGAGTGTAAACGCATTTCGTTCTTTGGGTCTTTAGAGCGTGTATCTGTTTTACGATCAGTTTTCAATACTTCAACACCTTCAATATGATACACTGTGTTAGGTGCATAAAAAAAGATAGAAGCTTTTTGGTCAGTTTCTACTGGAGTAGAACCTAAAGATTTTAAGTTCCCTGCATTGTTGTAGTAAGGGCAGTCGTTGTTCTCAAAGAATTGAATTTTGTAAAAACGAACTAATTTTCCAGTTTTAGGATCAATAACAATATCTCTATTGTTGTTTGTGCTTGCACGGTCAAGGATTAAATCTGCAACATGCTCATCACATAAAACCATATACCAACCGTTCATATCGTTTAAGTTCAACTTCATTAACTTATTGTAAAAATTAACTAAGTCTTTATACGTTAAACGCTTTCTACCGTCTACTTTTTCTCCAGTTGTAACCATTACTGGCATTTTATCTGAATTTTTGCTTGGAGCTAACTTATGTAACACGTAGTCACGAACCCCAATTTTCCAAGAGTTTGTGTGCTCAACACGAATCGCAGCTTCTTTATCAAAAGCCATTGCTCTTAATTCTGCATCAGTACACTCAGTCGGGTCAGTATCTAATTTGTCATATTCAACCAAGGTCTTTTTACCGCTCATACTCTTAGCGACAAAATCAGAATTTTTGTTTACGTGGAATCCAACGTTATTAATCAATCTATTGAAGCGGATTCCGTCTTTATCAATAGCTGAAGGGTTAGGACGTTTTAACACACCGATAAAATCGTCGATGTAATTTCTGAAGTCCTCTAATAATTGTGGCTCAACAAATTGTTCAAGCCATAATCCATCTACTTCTTGTGCCATGGTTTAGTCTTTTTTATATTTAGCGTTAAACAATCGGTTGAATTTGGCAGGGTCTTTTTCAGCCATAGCTTCTAACCCTTTTTTGTCTTTTTTCTGCCAATCGTCAAAAGTCCAGTTAGCTCTAACAGAATCATCAGATTTATCATTCTTAATCATCCCTGAAATATCTGGAGCAGTTGATTTACTTGTTGGAATACCTAAAACAGTTTGTAAAGCTTCAATTCCTGAAGTTCTACCAATTTTCTCATACGTCTCTCGGTCTTTTTCCTCAAAAGAACCCGCAGTTATGTGTTGGTCTAAAACTGTTTTGATTTGCGTTTCCGTTTGTGCTTTCAAAGCATTCACAGCTTTGTCACGCTCTTCCTGAAGTTTTTGAATATGCTTCTGTACAGCTTCAATAACAGCAGTATCCGAACTTTGGGCAGTTACACCAACCAATGCCAAAGCCGTAATTAATGGTTGTTTCATATTTGTTTTTGGATTTATTTTTGGTTTTTTAGGTACTGAGAAATCAGCAGTAAGAAGCGAAGCGTACATATTATACACTTCCTCTTTTTCCATGTTACTAGGATCAACAACTGGTAGAACCGTATCTACTCTAGCAGGAATGATTTTTGAGATTAAACCAAGTGCTAAACACTCTTCAGCGTCAAACCAATAATCACTTCCGTCCATCCATTTCTCAACTTCAGACTTAGACTTACCAGTTCTAGCCATCAACTTGACAATAAAGTTTTTCTCTACCATCTTTAAAAGCTTTGCAGAGCTTTCATGGTCTTTAGCGTTGCCGTAAGAACCCGACGAGGGAGCATGAATCATTACATATCCATTCTCTACCATTTCGGTTTTTTTGTGCGATAATATGATGATGCTCCCCATACTCGCCGAAATTCCATCAACAACGATTTTGTCTACTTTGTCTGACTTGTTACAAGCATTGTAAATTAAATTCCCATCGAAAACGCTCCCGCCATAAGTGTGTAATCTAATCGTGATGTCATCATATTCCTTTTCCAACCTCGACAAAACGGATACAAAATATTGACCATCTCCAGACCAAATTGTCCCGTAAGCTATTAGCTCGTTTTCGTTCGTTTTTAAAATCATTACTTGCCTTAATTTCTTCTAATCTTAGACAAACATATCTACATGTGATTGGGTTTAAAAAATTCTCAGCAAGGGTTGCAATTATTTGTTTTTTAGTGATTTGAGAGTTGGATTTTTGAAAAAAATCTAAACAAATTTCATGGCAAAAAGAACAAATAACGAGGTAGTTAGAGCAATGGCCGAGCGTATGTTTGTAGAGGACGGAATGACCGCTAAAGCAATCGCCAAAGCTGTTGATGTTACCGAGCAAACTATTGGCCGTTGGAGAAAAGGAGTAGGTGTAAATGCAGTTAGTTGGGATGAGAAAAGAAAAGATTTTCTATCTGCACCTCACAACCTTAAAAAAATATTAATGAAAGAGCTTAATAATGTAGCTGAAGGAAAAGATGCTGCTATTGATGTTAAAGCTCTTGCTAATATAAATAAGGTAATTGAATCTCTATCAGATAAAGTTTCGGTTCAGGTTGTGTATACCGTATTTAAAGAATTTGATAACTGGATGGCTGACCAAGATCCTAAAATTGCGGTTCAGTTTTTAGAGTGGCACAAACAATTCCTTTTACATAAAGCACAACAAGAAAACTAATGAGCGACGCTGGTTTAAATAAAACTCTCGAGAAATTATTAAAGAGTTACGACGAGCATTGTAAATCGGTAGCTCAGGCAACACATATTGATATCAATCAAACCCCTGCGGAAAAACGAAAGTTCATTAAAGAACTTGAAAAAGATTACGCTAAATGGTTTAGTGAATTGTTTCCACAGTACGCTAAAAGTGAGTGTGCTTGGTTTCATAAAAAACTAGCCAAACTATTGATTGAAAATGATATTTGTAACCTGCTTGCTGAGATATATCGTTCAGGTGCAAAATCGGTTCATCTTTGTATGGGGGTACCATTATATTTATATGTAACTGGGAAATTAAAATTTATGCTTCTAATAGGTCAAACAGAACCTAAAGCAAAGAAGCTGATTTCTGATATTCAAGCACAGTTAACCCACAATAGACGCTTTGTACATTATTATGGTAAGAAGTTCAAATTTGGAGATTGGGCTGCGGGAGATTTTACAACTACCGACGGAGCAAAATTTATGGCCATGGGTATCGGTCAATCACCTCGTGGATTACGTGAAGGTGACCAACGTCCTGACTACATTGTTGTAGATGATGTCGACACCAAAGAACGTTGTAATAACGAGAAAAGAAGTAAGGATGCTGCCGAATGGGTTTGGGAAGATTTAAAAGGTACGTTCGATGAAGGTTCAAAACACCAACGTTTTGTAGTTGCAAATAACAACTTTCATAAAAACACAGTTATAAACCAACTTAAAAAGGACTTTAACACCAACAATAAAAAAGCGAAAGAACACGGCTTTAAAGTCACACATTTTATTGTGTCGGTAAAGGCTGTTAAAAGCTTAACAACTTTTGAACCTGAATGGCCTGAAAAAACTTCAGCTGCTTACTGGAAAGAAAAGTATCACAATACGCCGTACCGTTCTTTTATGCGTGAATATATGCATGCTCATATTGTAGAAGGTTCAATTTTCAAAAACGAGCAGATTCAATACAAGCAGCGTTTGCGATATTCTCAATATGACGCACTTTGTTTATACGGGGATTTATCATACAAGAACGCAGGGGATTTTAAAGCCTTAATCTTAGCAGGAAAGTCAAAACGAGAGTTTCACGTATTAGATTGTTTTGTAAGAAAAACTTCGAGAAACAATGCAGCCATTTGGCTGTACGAAAAAGTGGAAAGCGACAACCTTTTGAAATACAATATTAGTTATTGGATTGAAGGACTTTTTGCTCAGGATGAATTTATAAGCGATTTCGATTTAGTAGGAGATAAGAAAGGGTGGTATGTTCCTGTTGTTGCCGACAAGAGAAGTAAGAACGCAAAATTTGATAGGGTCGAAAGTATGGCAGGTTACTTTGAAAGAGGAAACGTTTGGTTTAACAAAGCAATTGAAACAAGTACCGATTGTGGAGAACTTGTTGACCAATTATTAACCTTTCAAAGAGGTAGTGGAGCACATGATGATGCTCCCGATGCTTTACAAGGAGCAATATCAAAACTAAATATTTCGGCAAACATCAATGCCAATCCACCAAAAACAACAAGTAGAAAAGAGATTAACCGTAAGAAAAAAAACAAGTGGTAATGGGATTTATTAAAGACGAAGATTACACAGCTTTAATTAGAGATGAAGTAAAGGGAATTCTTGTAGAGAAGTATTCTGACACAAAATTAAAAAGTGCGGAGCAGATGGCGATTTCTCAGGTCAAAAATTACATCTCAGGAAAATATGACGTTGAAGCAGTTTTTAACGCAAGAGATGACCAAAGGAACAGTCATATAGTTATGATAGTTATTGATTGTACACTTTATCATTTATACACGAGTACCGTTCCTGATAGAATGCCAAGTACTAGAGCAAATAGATATCAGGACGCTATCGATTGGCTAAAAGAGGAAAAAAAGTCTTCTACTCCTTCAGCAGATTTACCACTAAAGAAAAATGAAAAAGGAGAATCTTTGAGAGGGATAAAGATAAGTTCAAAATATAAAGCGTCAAACAATAGGTGGTAATTGTCTTTAAACTGGCTTTAAAGTCGTTTTTAAGCGAATTAAAAATAATTAAAGGATGAAAGTATTTAAAAATGTTTTGGGTTTCGATATAGGGGTAAAAAGAAGTACACCAAAATGGAAAGCAGAAAGTGGTTCGGGAAAAGGAAAACGAAACCCTAAGATTATAAGAATTGGTGAACAGTTTAAAGACACCAGTAGAAAAGATATTGACAAGTGGAGAAAAGCACTTACTTTAATTAACGCACCTGAAAATCCAAGGTTCAATCTTTACTATGATTTAGTTGAAGATCTTTTGACTGATGGGCATTTACAATCGCAAATTCAAATGCGTAAAATGTCGGTATTAAATACGGACTTTCACATTATCAACCGAAAAACTAAGAAGACAAATGAAGAACTAACCTTTATTTTTCAACAACAATGGTTCTACAAATTCTTAGATCAAGCCACTAATAAAACCTTATTTGGAACTACTTTAATTGAGTTCCACGAGTTTAACCAGGAACAAATAGAACATCGTTTAATACCACGCCGAAACGTTGTATCTACTCAACAAAGAATTTTTCCTGATTTACAGAAACCTGGTTTTATAGATTATACAGATGAAATATTCAAAGCTTGGTTAATTCAATTAGGAGAAGACGGAGAGCTTGGTATTATTAATAACATTATTCCGAACCTAATTTGGATTAAAAATGTTACACAAGCTTGGGCGGAATTTTGTGAGAAATTCGGCATGCCATTAATCACGGCAACAACTAACTCAACCGACGCAACTACCATTAACAACGTTCACGAAATGCTGTTAGAACTTGGCGAAGCTTCAGTTGGAACATTCCCACAAGGAACAGATATCACTTTCCAAGAAGCAAGCAGAACAGATGCATACAATACCTACTTACAATTTATCAGAACAAACCAGGATATCATCAGTAAGCAGCTTGTAGGTTCTACAATGTTATCTGACCAGGGAACAAACCGAAGCCAAACAGAAGTACACGAAAGGTCTTTAGACAATAAAATAGCTCTTGCAGACAAAAGAGATATTCAATTCGCTATCAATGACCAGTTATTCCCTTTACTTAGATTACAAGGTTATAAAATATCTGAAGACGATGTTTTTGAGTTTAAAAAAATCAAAGAAGAAGTAAAAACTAAGGAGCTTTGGAAAATTACTGAAGGACTACTTTCAAAAGGGTACGAAATTCAAGTAGACTGGCTTGCTTCAACCTTCAATATTCCAATTGAGGGCAAAAAAAAAAGCCAAACAATAACAAGTAAAACCACTAAAGAACCTAAAAGTATCACTCTTAAACACCCACAAGATTGTTGTCCGCAGGAAATAACAGCTTTAGGTAAAGGTATAACCAGGAAACTAAAAGAGCTTACTAGTTCATTAATCAAAGCTTTACATAAAGGGAATGATACTTCAGGAATAGTTGGTAAAATGATTTCAGCTGAAGGACTAGAGCTTTTTAATGGGTTACGCTCGAGTGTCACACCAACCTCTAGCTATACTTCTCCTGATTTGTTAATGCTTCAGTTAATGGAGTATAATATTTTTGAGTTCGCAGCTAGTAAAACTGAAGCTCGTTTGGCATCCATCACAAAGCTTCTAATCGATAAAGAAAAGCAAAAACTTAGAGGATTCGACGAGTTCAAAAAGCTAGCTGAAGACGAGGTTAAACAACTTAACACAAATTACCTTTTAACTGAATACAATCACTCCGTAGCGGTTGGGCAAAATTCAGCTTCATTTGTTCGTTTTATGACCGAAAAGGACACCGTTACTCATTTAGTACAATACCAAACAGCAGGAGACAATAAAGTAAGAAATGCACATCAGGTACTTGATGGAAAAGTTTTCGATTTAAATGACCCAGAAGCAATGGATTTACTACCGCCAAACGGCTACGGTTGTAGATGCGAGTTTGTGCAATTTTTAGGAGATACTGATAAAGTAACGACTGGAACTAGAGCAAAAGAATTATTAAGAGAGAATGACCCAAAATACAAAGGTTCATCATTTGAATCAAATCGAGCGAATTTATCTCAGGTATTCACAAAAAAGGACTTTTATGGAAGTACAAAAAACCTTGCAAAAACTTTAGGTGGATTGTCTTTTGACTTCTATGGGTTAAAAGGGATTAAAACACTTAAAAAGAATTTCAGTAAGCTTAAAATTGATAAAACCATCACAAAGAAAAACGGCCAAGAACTTTTTAAAAAGACTGGAACAATTACACAAGGTAAAAACAAAATCGAATATGTAGGACTTAGTGATTATTTAAATCGAAAAATGATTATAACGGATAAGGTCTTTAAAGAGCATTTAAATAACGATAAAATACAGTTATATCCATTAATCAAAGAGACGTTAAAGTCTCCTGATGAAGTTTGGTATCACGAATTCAAGAAAGGTTTATTTAAGTCTAGATACATTAGTATTTACAAGGATGGCATCCTGATCATTGATGCTGACTTAGATAAGACCCAAGGGCTTAATATAACCTCTTGGGATTTTATTACAGACAACAACGACAAGAATATTAGAAAAGGATTATTAATTAAAACTAAATAGAGTATTATGGCTTCAGCGAAGTTGACAATGTTACTTGATTTAAGCAACAAACTATTTAACAACAAGCTTACCAAGATGCGTAAAAAGTTTGGTCAGAACATGAACAAAATGAAAATGAAGTTCCAAAGTTTTATCAAAGAAATACCGCTTTTAGGTAGAGCTTTTGAGCTTGCTACTAATCCAATTGCATTAGTAACAGCCTCCATTTTGTCCTTTGGTGCATTAACAGCCAAAGGCGTAGAATCTGTTGAGAAATTTGATTCGGCATTTTTACCAATTCGACAATTAAACCTGGATAAGCCCCGAAAAGAAATTGACGCTTACCGTGTTAAAATTAGAGATGCAGCCTTTGAAATTGGTGCAAATGTAGTCGACTCCACTAACGCAATGTATGACTTACAAAGTGCAACTGGTTTATACGGTGATGATGCTATTGATATTTTCAAAAAAGTAGGTATTTATTCCAAGGCAACTGGAGCTAACATTAACGATGCTATGAACGCCACAACCAAAAGTATGAAAGCTTTCGGTTTAGGTGTTAACCAAATCGACAAGTTACTTGAGTCAAATGCTAAAACGGTTCAAGTAGGGATCACAACTTTTGACGAATTGGCCAAAGTACAAACCGAATACGCAGGAGCAACAAGTGCAGCAGGACAAACCGTTGATGTAGGTAATAAAATATTTGCAATGTTCACTTCTATTTCTAAGAACTCAGATATTGCTGCCAATCAAACTAAAACGTTTTTTCAGAGTTTAGGGGCACAGTCAAAGAATATTAAAAAACATTTAGATATTGATGTGTTTGATACTGAAGGGAACATGAAAGAAGCGGACAAGTTATTAATTCAAATTAGCGAAAAGTTCAAAAAAATGTCTGATAAAGATATTACCTCAGTTATTAATAAAATTGGAGGAGCTGAAGGTTTGAGAACAGCACTTTCCAAAGTCAAGACAGGTGCACAGGATATGATTAATACTTTCAATGCGTTTGATAGTTCCGCTTTTAGCTTGAAAGAAGCTATTAAAAATGCTGAAGGAGATTTTACCATTATGAAAAAAATCTTTAACAATAGATTAGAAGCTGTCTTTACCAAACTAGGAGAAAAGGTTATACCATTTTTAGCAGGAATATTTGATATACTTTCACCTGCTCTCGAATTTTTATACAATAATTTCGATGATTTAACAACACTGATAACTACTGCAATACCTGTTTACACTGGGCTTATGATTTTCTTTAAGATTGCCAAAGCTTTTCAGTTAGCAGCAGCAACAACAAAAGGATTAACTTTTGCACAATGGGCTTTAAATACCGCTATGAACGCCAATCCAGTAGGTTTAATTATAGCAGGAATTACAGCTTTAATTACATTAATTGTATTTGCTATTAAAAAGTTCGATAGTTGGGGGTCCGCAATTTTATGGATGCTTGGTCCTATTGGATTTTTGATTAATGCAATCATAATGATAAAAAGGAATT
Source organism: Saprospiraceae bacterium (assembly GCA_020630455.1). GTDB lineage: Bacteria > Bacteroidota > Bacteroidia > Chitinophagales > Saprospiraceae > JAHDCE01. Next base: position 954 of record JAHDBK010000048.1, on the reverse strand, counting down.
GGGAAAGCATAGTTGAGGCCTTTAAATCAGACGGAATTATTGGAGGACTTAAACGAATTGCCGTGGTACTTTTAGACACTTTAATGCATCCACTTCAAAGAATTTTGGGTTGGGTTGGTGAGCTTACTGGTTGGGATTGGGCTAAAAAAGCCAAACAACATGTTGAAGCTTTCCGTACCAAAATGGAACTTGTTTCTCCTGAAGAAAAAAAGAAACAATCTCAAGATTCAGAAAAAGAAACCAAAAAAGATGGTCTTTATTCAGATAATGGAGACGACAAAAAACCTACTGGAGATTTAACGAAAAAGAAGTTAGAAAAGGATATTACCAAAGTAACTGGAGAAGCTAAAAAGGTCAGAAATATTACTATAACAATTGACGCTTTAAACAAAGGAGGTATTAATGTTAAAGGCAATGAAACCAAAGGATTGACTTTACAAGAGGTTGAAAACTGGTTCAATGAATCAATGATGCGAATTATTAGAAACGCTGAAACCTCGTAAGTATGAGCTTTGAGTTTAAAGACGAATTCTTGGATAAACTAAAGAAAGTTAATCGGCCGTTGTTTTTGAGGAACATGACAAGTCATGCAGGAACAATAGCCGTTAACTTTTCAAAAGAACGCTTCAGAAACAAGAACTGGGTTGATAGAAATCGAGAGAAATGGCAAAACAGAAAGAGAAAATCTCGAGGAACTTTACTTTCCAAATCAGGAAGATTAAAACGCTCTATCAGGAAGCTATCACACGGGAACTACTATGTTTTTATAGGAACGGACGTTCCATACGCACAAATTCACAATGAAGGAGGCGAAATAAAAAAGACCGTATCAGTAAGAGCACACACAAGAAAAGTGAATTCAAGAAGTAGAGCAACGACCCGAGGTAATGGCAGAACCAGAGGAACTAAAAAACCAACAACCCGAGTTAAAGCACATACAAGAAAAATGAACTT